>NZ_CP097205.1:300000-462390 GCF_024029855.1 Buchnera aphidicola (Sipha maydis) | reverse complement strand
AAAAAAATAAATTATATGTTTTAGAAGTTAATCCAAGAGCTGCTAGAACAATACCATTTATCTCGAAAGCTACTAATATCCAATTAGCTAAAATAGCCACTGAAATTATAATCGGGAAAAAATTAAAGAAAATAAAAAATTTAAAAAGAGAAATTATTCCAAATTTTTATTCTGTTAAAGAATCTGTATTTCCCTTTAATAAATTTTCTAACTCAGATCCAATCCTAGGTCCAGAAATGAAATCTACAGGAGAAGTAATGGGAATTGGGAGAAATTTTTTAGAAGCATTTTCTAAAACAATGTTAAGCACACAAAATATTATCAATCCAAAAAAAAGAGTATTATTAATATTTCATAAAAAAGAAAATAAAAATAAAATTCTGAAATTAACAAAAAAACTCATTAATTTCAAATTTAAAATAGATACAACATATAATACATTTATTTTTTTAAAAGAAAAAAATATACATGTTCGTAAAATAGAATTAAACAAAAATATTAAACCTAATATTTATGATCAAATACAAAAAAAAAAATATTCATACATTATATGTACAGCAATTTCAACACAAGAAATTAATGATTCTTCATTAATTAGAAAAAAAGCTATTCAACATAAAATTTATTATAACACCACTATCAATAGCGCTCTTATTTCTATTCAAGCATTAAAAAAAAATCCTTTCGAAAAAATTTTTTGTTTACAAGATCTATATAAAAATAAAAAACTATAAAATTTTTTTTAAACTGAAAAATTTTAAAAATAAAAAATTATTATATTAATAATTTAAAAATAAAAATAAAAAAAAGGAAAAATAATATAAAAAATCATTTAATTTAATTTTGTGAAAAACATCTTAAAAGATTCATAAATGATAGAAAATATATTTTCAATTTCTATCATTACATTTTGAAAAAATTTTCTATATATAAATATAAAACATGAAAAAATAAAAAATTAGTTTCAAAAAAATTAAAATTAAAATAAAAAAAGTTTATTCATATAAAGAAAACAATTCTCAAATAACATAAACTATGAAGTAATATCACATTTTTTTTTGAATATTTTTTTATCATCCCATCTTAAAAGAGTTAAATCACGCCCCCAACAACAACCAGTATCTAAAGGATAAATATTATGCGGTATTTTTGTATCTTTTAGAGATGACCAATGTCCAAAAAAAACAGAATATTCTTCATATAAATCATTTTTTACAAAAAACCACGGAACCAAATTTTTATTACAATGTGGAGGTGTATCTTTATAACTAAAATCTAATTCTCCATTGAAATGACAATATCTCATTCGAGTAAATGCATTAACAATAAAACGAAAACGTTCATATTTATTTAATTTTTCTAACCAAATATTTGGGAAATTTCCACTTGCAAATCTTAAATACGTTAAAAAATTTTTACTAGATACTCTTTTTTGAAACTCTTTAGAAACAGATAATAAATCTTGTAAATTCCATTTTGGATAAACACCTGCATGCACCATAATAATTTTTTTATTTAAATCATATTGCACTAATGGAGATCTTTGTAATTTATTAATAAAAATTGATATATTTTGACGATTTAACAAATCTAAAATATCTTTTGCAATAACTTTTTTATGTACACCGTAATATATTAAAATTAAATTAAAATCATGATTTCCTAAAACAATTTTCGCATTTTTTTTTAAAGAAAAAACATATTCTAAAACTTGATAAGAATTAGGACCTCTACCAATCAAATCACCTGTAATCCATATTGTATCTTTACAAGGATCAAATTTAACTTTTTCTAATAAATAACGAAATTGATCATAATAACCATGAATATCACCTATGATATAAGTACTCATTAATAATTTTCTCCTAATTAAAAACTCAGAAATATTTAAGTAATTTTTTTTTTATTTTTAAAATTATATCTAATAAAATAATCTGTTAATTGACAATATTTTTTTAAAGAAATATTTTCGGGTCGACAATTCGGATCAATATTAAATTGTAAAAAAACATCTTGAGCAAAAACATTTTTAAAATTATTTTTTATTGTTTTTCTTCTTTGATTAAATGCTACTCTTGTTATATCACTAAATATATGAAAATCAAAAAACATTTTTGGAAATAATTTATGAGGTAAGAATTTTAAAAAAATAGAATCTACTAAAGGACTAGGAAAAAATGCGCGAGAAGGTACATCGATTAATTTCACAATGTGAAAAAAATATTGCATAATAATACTCAATCTACCGTATTTTTTTGTATTATGTTTAGATAAAATCCTCTCAGCGACTTCTTTTTGTAACATAAAATGCATATCTTTAATCACTATAAAATTTTTAATTAACGAAAATAAAATTTTATTTGAAATATTATATGGCAAATTTCCAAAAAATCTTATCCTATTTTTACCATTTTGTATATAAAAATCTAAATAATTAAAAGTTAAAATATCTTGTAAAAAAAAATGAATTTTATAAAAAAAATTATTTTTTTTTAAAAAAAATAAAACATCAGAATCTATATCAATAACAAATAATTTATTTAAAAAATTACACATAGGAAAAGTCAACGCTCCTTTTCCTGGTCCGATTTCTAAAAATAATTCTTTTTTTTTCGGATCAATTAAAGATACTATTTTTTTTATAACTGATTTATCTATTAAAAAATTCTGTCCAAAAAATTTTTTATAAAAAAAATTATTTTTAATCACTATTTTATCTCTTTTCTAAAAAACACAAAAATAATATTTTACTATAATATTAAAAAATATAATTTTTATATAAATTAAAATACTTCATATAAAAATTTATTTAAAAACCTATAAATAAATCAAAAAAAAAAAAAAAAAAAATGTTCAAAATAAATTTTATAAATATTATATTATTTATGTTTCAACTTAAAAATTACTCATTAGATAATAAATAAATTTTAAAAATTTATCAAAATAAATTTTTATTATGTATAAATAAATTATATTAAATCAACTTTTTATATATTTATATTTTACTTTGCTAAAATTTATATAAATTTATTTAATTTCATGAAAAATAAACTTTTTATATTTTACTTCTTTAAAATAAAAAATTTTAATAATCTATTAAAAATTTTATTTTATATATATTATATATAAAAATATTTATAAAATATTTTTAAAATATTTTGATTATTTAAATATAAAAATTAATATTGAAAAAACTATTTTCAATAAAAATTTATTTTTAATGAAAAAATAAATGAAAATTATTTACATAAAAAGTTCTTATTAATATGCAACGAATATTTTATTCTTTTAGTTGTTTTTATTTTTAAAAGGCATACAAATGATAATATATCTATTAAACTATATTTCTCATCAATCACTCATTTCTTTTTGTATCATAGTAATGATTATTTCTTTTTGTGAATCATTAGCTTTTATTGGTTTATTTCTACCTGGAATTATAATTATGTCTGCAATTGGAGCAATTATTGCAAATGCACATAACAAATTTTATCCAGCTTGGATTTGTTCTTCTATTGGTTGTTTACTAGGTGATTGGATCTCTTATTTTATTGGACGGAAATTTAAAAAATGGATATATACATTTCAAATATTTAAAAGAAATTCATATATTATAGAAAAAATTCAACAAACACTATATAAATATAGTATCTCCACTATATTTTTTGGAAAACTAATTGGTTTTACTCGACCTATTATACCAATAATATCAGGAATGTTAAAGATTCCTTTTTTCAAAAAATTTTTTTGGCCTAATTTATTTAGTTGTATAATCTGGCCATTACTATATTTAATGCCAGGAATTATCACAACACTTTTACTTAAACTTCCAAATTACCATGATAATAGTTATTTCAAAACATTTTTAATATCTAACATATTAATAATTACTATAAATACGTGGATTATTTGGACAAGTATAAAAGAAAAAAACAATAAAATAATTAATTTTTTAATAAAAAAAAATATTTTTTGGATTCCTAAATTAATGTTAATAATAGGAATAATTAATATTTTTCTTTTACAGTTTAATTCAAAAATGATTTTATTAAGAAAACTAATCATAGAAATATTCTTCTTTTAAAAAAAAATACAATCTGAAAAAATGGCACAATAAACTCTCTTCGCATGAAAAGAATATCAAACAAAAAATATTATATGTGCCGTCAATTTATATATAAATTTATATTCTTAAAAAATCTATATGTAAAAACTTATGTTTAATAGGATGTCTTTGTATCTCTTGAATAACTACTTTAATTTTTTTTTTTTTTAAAACTACAAATAAATTTTTTTTTTTTAAAATATTCTTTTCAAACAAATTCATTATATCATTTTGATTTAATTTGATTAAAATAGCCGGTTTATTTTTTCCATAAATAATAGCTGGAAAAAAATTTTTTAAACGTAATCTACGACTACTATTTGTTCCAAAATTTTTTCTAATATCTGCATAAATTTTAACCATAATTTCTCTCTTTATATAAATACTTATAATAAAAAATATAAATTGCTTACAAAACTTTTGATTTTAACCACGAAATTTCTTCTTTCCAAAGATTATGGTTTACTGTTTCTAAAATCATTGGAATATCTTGAAAACGTTTATCTTCCATAATTAATTTAAAAAAATTTCTTCCAATATATCCTAAACCTAAATTTTCATGTCGATCTTTACGACTATTCAAAATATGTTTAGAATCATTTAAATGTACTCCTTTTAAATAATGAAATCCTATTTCTTTTTCAAACTCATTAAATACTTTAGAATAACTATAAAAATCTCTTATATCATATCCGGATGAAAATAAATGACAAGTATCAATACATACACCAATACGATTTTTATCTTTTACTTTTTTAATTATATATGATAAATGTTTAAAACGATAACCTAAATTAGTTCCCTGTCCAGATGTATTTTCTAATACAAGAATAACATTTTTAGTTTTATTTAAAATATAATTAATAGATTCAGAAATTCTAATTAAACAATTTTTTTTTGAAATTTTATTTAAATAACTACCAGGATGAAAGTTAATAAACTTTAATCCTAATTGATCACATCGAATAACTTCCTGTATTAAAGAATCACGAGATTTATATAAAAGTTCAATATTTGGATGACCTAAATTAATTAAAAAGCCACTATGTGGTAAAATATGATTAGGTAAATATTTATATTTTTGACAACAATTTTTAAAATCTTGAATATTTTTTTCGCTCATAACTGGAACATTCCATTGTAAAGGATTTTTTAAAAAAAAACCTATAGCAGTAGCGTTCAACTTAAAAGCTTTTTTAATTGCTTTTGTTATTCCTCCAGAAATACTAATATGCGATCCAATATATTTCATTTGCATTTATTCCTAATAAAAAATTAATTTTTTTTGTAAAAAAAATTTAAAAAGATATCAAAATTAAAAAAAAAAATTATTAAATTTATGCAATATTTCTTATAAATTATTTATAATTTTATAATGATCAAAGATTAAAAAAATTAATATAAAATATTCTTTTTATTACAAATAAACTTACAAATCATTAAGGAAATTATCAAAAAATGAAATTAGAACATACATTCTATGAAATTATTATGAACCTAAAAAAATTTTGGAATAAACACGGATGTACAATATTACAACCATTAGATATACCAATAGGAGCAGGAACATTTCATCATAAAACATTTTTCTCATGTTTAGGCAATAAAAATGTTGCGTATGCTTATGTCCAAGCCTCTAGACGTCCTACAGACGGAAGAAGCGGAAAAAATAAAAATAGACTACAACATTATTATCAATTTCAAGTTATTATAAAACCAGCTCCTGAAAATATTCAAGAACTATATTTAAAATCTTTAAAAATATTTAATATAAAATTCGAAAATAATGATATTAAATTTATTGAAGATAATTGGAGTAATCCAACATTAGGAGCATCGGGAATAGGTTGGGAAGTATGGTTAAATGGGATAGAAATTACACAATTTACATACTTTCAACAAATAGGAGCAATAAATTGTAATCCAGTTTCCATAGAAATTACTTATGGATTAGAAAGATTAGCAATGCATATACAAAACATTAATAATATTTATGAAATTATATGGTGTAACAAAAAGAACATCGTAAAATATAAAGATATATTTTATAAAAATGAAATTGAACAATCAAAATATAATCTTAAAAAATCAAATAAAAAATTTTTATTTCAAAATTTTCAATCTTTTTATAAAGAATCAAAAAGATTATTATCTCAAAAAAAAATTTTATTAATTCCATCTTATGAATGCATATTACATGCAATACACTATTTTAATCTTTTAGATGCAAGGAATGTTCTTTCTTCTACAGAAAGACAAAACTATATTTTTAAAATTAGGAAAATTACAAAAAAAATTGCAAAAATATATTATAAAAAAAATTCAATAGAGTAAATTATGAAAAAAAAAATATTTCTAATGGAATTAAAAGTGGAAAATATTCCATCTCATTTATTAAAAAAACTTTCTTTATCTATATATAATAAATTTATTCAAAAATTAAAAAAAGAAAATTTTTTTTATAAAAAAATAAAATGGTTTTCTACACCAAGGAGATTAGCTATTAAAATTAAAAATATTCATTTAAAGAATCAAGAAAAATATAAAATTTACAAAGGCCCTGCAACAGAAATCGCATTTGATAAAAAAGGAAAAAAAACACAAATCACAAAAATATGGATGAAAAAATTTAATATTTCTTCAAATAAAATAAAAATATTAAAAATAAAAAAAAAAAAATATTTGACTTATCAAAAAAAAAAAAAAATAAATTATAAAAAAAAACTAGCTCAAATAACAAAAAAAATACTTTATTCACTATCATATTTTTATTCCATGAGATGGAATGAAAAAAAATATAAATTCATTAGACCTATTAGAAATATTCTAATGATTTTAAATAAAAAAGTTATTAAATATAAAATATTTGGTTTAAAAACAAATAATTATACACAAAGTTATCTATATAATACAAAAAAAGATATAAAAATTTTAAATGCGAAAGATTATCCAAAAATATTACTTGAAAAAGGGAAAGTTATTGCAAATTATGAAAAAAGAAAACAAAAACTTCATTCAAAAATTATCAAACTAGCCTCAAAAAACAATAGCTATCTTAAGATAAATAATTCATTATTAGAAGAAGTCAATTCATTAATTGAATATCCACATACTCTGATTGTACCTTTTCAAAAAAAATACCTTTTTATTCCTCAAGAAATTAATATTTATATTATTGAAAAAATCTTAAAATCTTTTCCATTATTTAATAAAAAAAATAAATTAAAATCTATTTTTATTATTGTAATAAATATTAAAAAAAAAAATCATAAAAAAATTATTTCAGGATATCAATCTGTAATATTATCTAAATTACAAGATGTTCTTTTCTTTCTTAAACGAGATACCAAAGAAAAAATAAAAAAAAAGAAAAAATCTTTAAAAAAAGTAATATTTTATAAAAATTTAGGAAATATGTATGAAAAATCAAATAGACTAAAAAAAATAATCACGTTTTTTCAAAAAAAAATTCAATTCAATTTACAAGAAGGAATCCGCGCAGCTTCTCTTTCAAAATGCGATATTATCACACATATGGTAACTGAATTTCCTGATTTACAAGGTATTATAGGTTCATATTATGCAAAAGTTAGCAATGAAAGTAAAAATATATATCAAGGAATAAGAGAACAATATCTTCCTAAATATAAAAATGATAAATTACCAAAAACATCTATAGGAATAGCTTTATCAATATCAGATAAATTAGATAATATTGTAGGGATGTTTATGATCGGACAAAAACCAAAAGGAGAAAAAGATCCATTTGCTTTAAGAAGAGCTGCAATAGGAATAATTAAAATTATTATACAAAATAAAATTTCATTGAATTTAAATAAAATTATTAAAAAAATTATTATGATATATAATGTTAAAATTTCTTCTCCACAAATTTATAAAAAAATTGTAATTTTTATAATCAAAAGATTTAACAATTTTTATTGTAAAGAAAAAAATATTAAAAACATAATTCAATCTGTTATATCTATTAAAAAAATTAATTTATTAAAAATAAATAAAAAAATACAAATGATATTAAAATTCATTCAATCAAATGATTTTAAAGAAATTTTAATAACAAATAAAAGAATTGAGAACTTTTTTAAAAAAAAATCTCTCAAATTGCCCAATAAAATTAAAAAGTCTTTATTAAAAAAAAATATAGAAAAAAAATTAGTAAAAAAAATAGGAAAACTCAAAAAAAAAATTCATTTATTAAACTTTAAAAAAAAATATAATCAAACAATAATTGAAATAATCAAAATAAATAAATATATAAAAAAATTTTTTAATACAGTAAAAATTAATAATAAAATAGAAGAAATAAAAATTAATAGATTTACAATCTTAAATAAAATAAAAAAAATTTTTTCTATGATTGCTAATTTTTCTTATCTATATTAAAAATATAATAAATGTGACTAAAATATTTAAATAAATTTTTAAATTTTTAGTCATTTTATAAAAATTATATTATTTATATTTTTTCAAAAAAAAAAGTTAAAAAAATAAAATCATTCAAAACACTTTAATAATTTTATTTTAACAAAAAAACATTCATTTTAAATAAAAAAATAAAAATTATAAATAATATTATTTAACTAAATTTTAAAATTCATAATAAAGATATCTTTATTTATCGCGTAAAACTGCATGAAATTTCTTTTTTAAATTTTCAATACATAAAAAAAATAAATTTTTAATTTGTAAACTAGTAAAATTTTTTTTATCATTCTTAAAAAAAATTTTAATAGATAAACTTTTTTTATTTTTTGGAACGTTTTTTCCAAAATATACATCAAAAATTTTTACAAAAAAAATATATTTTAAAGATGTTTTATAACATGCAGATAATATTTCTGAAGCTGGTATATCTTTATCTAAAATAATTGAAATATCTCTTTCACTATAAGGATAAGAAAAAAACTCTTTTACATTATTCTGAATAAATTTTGGAAATTTTTTTATAAAAATTTCAAAAGCAAATACATCTGTTGTTAAATTAAAAAAATTTTTAACGTCACTGCTTAACATTCCAGAACATCCAATTTTAAAATTTTTATAATAAATGTCAGAACAAATATTTTTATCAAAACCTAAAATATGTGTATTTTTAAAATAAATATCCTTTAAATCAGAAAAGTAATATAAAAAATTTTCTATATCCTCTTTCAAATCATAAAAAGAAAATTGTTTATCTTTATGAAACCAATTTTTTTCATATTTATAACCACTAATAATTCCAGAAACCACTAAAAATTGTTTCACATTAAAAATTTTTTTAGAATTTTTCGTAAAACATAATCCGCTTTCAAAAAAACGTATATTTTTTTCTTGACGATTATTATTATATTTTAAATTTTTTAATAATCCAGGAAATAAAGATTTCCTCATACAAGATAAATCTTTTGAAATAGGATTAATAATCCTAATAACTTTTCTGTCCTGAAAAAATAAGTTCTGAATTTTTTTATCAGTAAAACTGTAATTTATAACTTCTGAATAATGATTCATACATAAAAAATTTTTTATTTTTGAAATATAATCAAAAATATAATTTCTAATAGGAATATCAGAAAGAGTTTCTAAAGGACGAGAAAAAATTCTATTATATCCATAAAAACGTATTATATCAGCGATGATATCTTCTGCGCACAAAATATCTAAACGAAAATATGGAGGAAAAACTTTTAGTTTAGATAATTTATCCATAACACAATATTCTAATTTTTTTAATATGTTTATTATTAAAAATTTATTAATAAAAATACCTAATACTTTATTTATTTTTTTATATGATAAATAAATTTCTTTATTTACATTCACATTTAATTGGGAATAATTTACATATCTTATCTCACCTCCGCAAAAATTTTTAATTAATATAGAAATTTTTTCTAAAGCAAGCAAAGATAATTTTTCTTCACATCTTCTATAATAATTATCATATGAAAAATAATATTTATTATATTTATTTTTTATAATATCAACTACTGAATTATGAAATACAGCAGCTCCTAAATATAAATTTTTTGTTTTTTTACTTATTAAAAATTTTTCTGAATGTATATACCCTCCTAAAGAAATAATATCAGATTCATTTGCAATAACAGTAGTATTTGGAAAAACATCTAAAAAAAAATTTTTTTTTAATTGAATTTTTTCATATTTTCTAGATAGTCTAACAGTAATATTAAAATTTTTTATTTTATCCATATCAAAAACATGAATAGATTGACCTAATTCTAATGAAACATAATTAATAACATCAGAAACTATATCAGTAGATAAAATATGTGATTTTCTTAATTTTTCACGTATCCAGAAAGGAGTTTTGATTGATAAATCAACACCTTGAATTATTTTAATAAAATAATTGGAACAAATTTTTTTATCACAAAGAGAAATTTTAATTTTTTTTGTTGAAAATTGTTTTTTTAAATTATGTAAATGAAAAAAATCAAATTTCAATAAACAATTATTGTACACAGATAATTCTCTTACAATACCTAAAACACCTAAAAGATCATGTCTGTTAGCTGGAATATTTATATTTATTAAATCGTCTGAATTTTTTTTAAAATAATTCTTTACAGCCTTCCCAATAGTTGTATTTTTCGGAAATTCTATAATATCATTCTTGTTACCAAAAATTTTTAAATCTGAATATTTATAAATTTTCCCTTCTAAATAAACATTCTTTTTCAATATTTTTGTTTGAATAATTTGATTAATAGATTTTTTTATACCAACAGCTACTTTCATACCAGGATAACAATTTTTTTTTTTAGATAAAATTTTTAAAAAAATATTTTTTTTTACTTTTATTTTTAAAGAAAAATATTTTTTTTTAACAAAAACAATTTTAATAATTTCTCCAATTAATGCTTTTTTAAAATCTTTTTCTATTTGAATCAAATCCGCTTCAAAACCCATTTGTGTTAATTGTTCACAAATTAAAGAATTTTTAATATTTTGACATACATATTCTTTTATCCAAGAAATACTTAATTTCATTTTCTCTCACTATTTATTTGAATTGTCTAAGCAATCTTAAATCATTTTTAAAAAAAGAACGAATATTAGAAATTTCATATTTTAACATAATAATACGTTCAATTCCTATTCCAAAAGCACATCCAGAATATTTAGAAATATCTATATTAACGTTATTAAAAACAAATGGATGAACCATTCCACATCCCAAAACCTCTAACCATTCTTTTGATTTCTTATTAAAGATATCAACTTCCATCGAAGGAGTAGTAAAAGGAAAATAAGAATTTCTAAATCTTATTTTTATTTTATCTTCAAAAAAATATAATAAAAAATTTTCCATCATCCATTTTAAATTAGAAAAATTTATTTTTTTATCTACAATTAAACCTTCTATCTGATGAAACATAGGACTATGAGTTAAATCGGAATCATTTCGATAAACTTTTCCAGGAACAAGAATTTTAATAGGAGGTTTTTCTTTTTCCATAACGCGGATTTGAACACTAGAAGTTTGAGTACGTAATAAATAATTTTTATTAAACCAAAAAGTATCTTGAAAATTTCTAGAAGGATGATTTTTTTGTACATTTAAAGCATCAAAATTATAATATTTATGTTCTATTTCTGGACCAAGAACAATTTTACAACCTAATTTCGAAAAAAATGATTTTATTTTTCTAACAGTTTGAGTGACAATATGTAAAGAACCGTAATTATTTTCTTGAGAAGATAATGATACATCAATCATTTTTTTTTCTTGAACTAATTTATTTCCTAATGCAAGAAAATTTTTTTTTTTCCAATAAATTTGATTTACAACAGTCTTCTTGATTTTATTAATCTTAATACTAAATTTTTTTCTTTCATGAATATTTAATTTTTTTATTCTCTTTATCTGTTTAAAAATATAACCTTTTTTCCCTAAATATTTTGTCTTAACTAAATTTAACTCATAAATACTTTTACATTGATCAATTTCATATAAAATATCTTGAATGCATGTTTTAATACACATATTTCTCTCAATAAAAATTAATTACTAAAAAGCTTCCTTTGAGGAAGCTTATCAGTTTCAATTTAAAATTTCAAAAAAGTTTATATAAATTTTATATCTTTCAAATAGATTATTATTTTCATGCAATATTTTTTATATAAAAAAATTTTATTAATTTAAATTTTCACGTGCTACTTGAATTAATTTTGAAAAAGCACTAGAATCATGAATTGCTATATCAGAAAGAATTTTTCGATTAATAAATATAGAAGATTTTTTTAAACCACAAATAAACGAGCTATAAGATAAATTTTTTTCTCTTACAGCAGCATTAATTCGCGTAATCCACAAACTTCTAAATATTCTTTTTTTTTGACGTCTATCTCGATAAGAATATTGACCAGCTTTTATTACAGCTTGAATAGCTACACGATAAGCTCTTGATCTAGCTCCATAATATCCTTTTGCTTTTTTTAAAATTTTTTTATGACGAGAGCGAGCAAATACTCCTCTTTTAACTCGAGTCATGAAAAATCCTTAATTTATTAAAAAATTTTTTATAAATAATTTAAATATATGGAAAAAAAGATTTCACTGCTTTATGATTAAATTTAGAAATAATTTTTTTTAAACCTAAATGTCTTTTTCTAGTACTTGTTTTTTTTGTAAGAATATGTCTTAAATTTGCTTGTTTTCTTTTGAATTTTCCAGAAGCAGTTTTTTTAAAACGTTTAGCAGCGCTTTTTAAAGTTTTTAATTTTTTCATATATTTTCCAAAAAAAAAAAAAAAAAAATAACTCTATCGTTGAATCATTTTTTTTTAGGTGATAAAATCATAATCATTTGCCGTCCTTCAATTTTAGAAGGAAAATACTCAACACAAGAAATATGACTTAAATCTTTTTTGATACGATTTAAAACATTTATTCCAATTTCTTGATGAGCCATTTCTCTACCTCGATAACGTAGAGTAACTTTTACTTTATCACCATCGTTTAAAAAACGATTTAAATTTCTTAATTTAACTTGATAATCCCCTTCATCTGTACTAGGTCGAAATTTTACCTCTTTAATATGAATAATTTTTTGTTTTCTTTTTTGTTCCTTTAATGCTTTTGTTTTATTATAAAGGAATTTTCCATAATTCATAATTTTACACACAGGAGGTTTAGAATGTGGACTAATCTCAACTAAATCAAGACCTTCTTTTTTTGATTTACTTAACGCTTCTATAGTGCTGATAATTCCTATTTTTTCACCTTTTAAGCCAGTTAGTCGAACACTTTTAGCTTGAATTTCCTCATTAATTCTATGCATTCTGTTATTTTTAACTCTTTTCCAGCTTTTAATACCCTATTCCTCCATATAAAAAATTTTAAAAATGACAATTTTTATGAAAGTTTTTTTTTATAAATTCTAATAAAGAAATTTTAACAATTTCATTTGAATATTCGCGCACTGAAATTATATTATTTTTATATTCATGATTTCCACAAATTAATATATAAGGAATCTTTAATAATACATTATCTCTAACTCTAGAACCAACACTTTTATTTCTAGAATCTATTTTTGCACGAATTTTATATGATTCTAATTTCTTTAATATATCTAAACAATATTGAATATTTTTTTCAGATACATTGATAATTTTTACTTGTATTGGAACCAACCAAAGAGGTAAATATCCTTTATATTCTTCAAGTAAAATTCCAATAAATCTTTCTAAAGATCCTAGAATAGCTCTATGAATTAATACTGGATTTTTTCTTAAATTTTTTTTACTTATATAATAAGATTTTAATCTTTTAGGTAAATAAAAATCTAATTGAATCGTTCCGCATTGCCAAGTTCTATTAAAAGAATCTTGTAACTCAAACTCTATTTTTGGACCATAAAATGCACCTTCACCAACTTGATAAGAAAATAAAATTTTATTTTCAATAAGTACTTTTTTTAAAATCGATTCAGTATAATCCCAAACTTCATTACTTCCAATTCTTTTTTTTGGTCTCGTAGATAATTTAACAAGAATTTTCTTAAAAGAAAATATATTATATATATCATAAATCATTTTAATACAATTATTAATTTCTTCTTTTAATTGAGATTTTCTACAAAAAATATGTGCATCATCTTGTGTAAAATTTCTTAATCTCATTAAACCATGTAAAGAACCAGAAAATTCATTTCGATGACAACTTCCAAATTCTGAAATTCGTATCGGTAATTCTTTATATGAACGTAATTTATAATTAAAAATTTCTATATGCCCAGGACAATTCATAGGTTTAATACAATATTTTTTGTCTTCTGAAGAAGTTGAAAAAATTAAATTTTCATAATTTTCCAAATGACCAGTTTGTTTCCAAATCAATTTATTCATTAAAAAAGGAGTTTTCACTTCTTGATAATTAAACTTCTTTAATTTATTTCGAATAAAATTTTCTAATTGTTTAAATACAAACCATCCATTATGATGCCAAAAAACCATTCCTGGAGAATTTTTTTGTAAATGAAACAAATCTAAATTAGAATTAATTTTCCGATGATCAAATTTTTTTCTTTCTTTATAAGAAATCACATATTTTTGCAATTCTTTTTTATTTTGAAACACAACTCCTGAAATTCTTTGTATCATTATGTTACTTTTTTTATTATTCCAATAAACACCAGAAATACTATTTAATTTAAAATATTTACAAAAATTAATGTTTGGAGCTTGTATTCCAGTTAAAAAATCTATATGATTTTCATGTAAATAAAAATTAATTTTATGTTGATTTTGAAAATTTTTTTTTAAAATTTTTAATTTAAAAGATTCATTTAAATTTTTTAATTTTTTTTCAAAATCTCTAAAAAAAACATTTTTTTTGAAAATAATATATTTTTTTTTAATTAAAGAATTCATCTTATTTTCAATTAAACAGATATCTCTTTTTTTTAGTGGAGTTTTTTTATAAAAGTCGTAATAAAAATTATTTTTATTTAAAAAAAAATTACATAATTTTATTTCTGGCCATAGAATTTTTATACTATAACTAAATAATTGTATACACGTATTTCGAATAATGTTTAATGCTAATTTATCATTTTTATGAATAAAAAATAATTGTGAATCTTCTTGAATTTTAGTATCTAAATCAACAACTGTATTATTTAACAATGCAGAAATATAATTTTGTTCATTAATTTTATAATCATATTGAATAATTTCTCTAATAGAAATAAAATTTTTATATTCTTTTTTTGATCCGTCAGAAAATGTAATAATAGGCATTATATAATCCTTTACCTAAAATAAATAAACTAGAAAATTTCTATATAAATTTATGTAAAAATATTCTTGTTAAAACTAATATTTTATTTTTTTTTAAATGATTTTCTTTATTGTTTGGTATAATTGTTTTAACATTAAAGCACTATCTTCCCAAGATAAACATGAATCAGTAATAGATTGACCATATTTCATTTTTTCTTTACTTTTAATATTCTGTGATCCTTCTTCTAAAAAACTTTCAATCATAACACCAAAAATATTTTTTGATCCATCTACAATTTGTTTACATACTGAATCACATACTTTAAATTGCAATAAATGTTTTTTAAAACAATTTCCATGACTAAAATCAATCATTAATCTTTCTTGTAACTGAAATTTTTTTAAACTATTTATTGCAATATCTATATCTTTCTTATGATAATTAGGAGTTTTTCCTCCCCTCATAATAACATGAGATAATGCATTCCCTCTAGTATGATTAATTGTCATATTTCCATTTTTGTTAGGTGCTAAAAATACATGACGCTCTCTAGCTGCACGAATTGCATCTATAGCAATCAATATATTTCCATCAGTTCCATTTTTAAAACCAACAGGACAAGAAAGCGCAGAAGCCATTTCACGATGTATTTGACTTTCAGTAGTTCGCGCTCCAATAGCTCCCCAACTAATTAAATCATTAATAAATTGCCCAACTACCATGTCTAAAAACTCAGTTGCTGCAGGTAAACCAATTTTATTGATATCTAATAATAATTTTCTAGCAATTGCTAAACCATCATTTACTTTAAAAGTATTATTAATTTCCGGATCAGAAATCAATCCTTTCCAACCAATAACAGTTCTGGGTTTTTCAAAATATGTACGCATAACTATTTCTAAAAATGATTTATATTTTTTGCGTAAATCATTTAATTTATATGCATAATCCATAGCTGCAACAGGATCATGTAAAGAACACGGACCAATAATAACTAATAAACGTTTATCTTTTCCAGACATTATGTTTGAAATAGCATTTCTTGTTTTAATTATATTATTAATAATCTTAGAAGTAAGTACATAACGTTCTGATAAACTAGCTGGAGTAACTAATGGATCCATTTTACATGTTCTTAATTCATCTGTTTTTTTCATTTTTTCCTCTATATAGCAAAAATTAAAAAATAAATAATACAAAAAATATATGAAATTTTACATAAAAATTTTAAAAAATTTGAAAGAAAAAATTAAATAGATGTTTATATAAAATTTTTTTATAAAAATATATAATATGATAATATAATAATATTTTGATTAAATTAATAAAAATATATAAATAAAAAAATATTAAAAAAATAATTTTTAATACAAATTAAAAATTCTTAGATAATTAAAATAAAAAAATAATACTCTATTTTAAAATTACTTACCATTATAAATATAAAAAATTTTTATAAAAATTTTATTTTATTTTAAATAAATATATGAAAAAAAATTTTTTATTTAAAAAAAAAAAAAAATTAAATAAATATTTATCTTTTCTTTAAAATTTTTACTAATTTATAAAAATATTAATGATTACAAGTTTACTTTTATATTTTATTTACTTTAAATAAAAAAAAAAATAAAAAATATAAATACAAAAAATTTAAAAATAATTTTTCAAGAATTTTTATTACATTTTTTATGTTTTACAAAATAAATCACATTAATAATAAATTTTATTTTTAATCTTAAAATTTATTATACTTTATTTTAATAAAAAATTAACACTAATTTATATAATGAATAAATGTATTTTATATAAAATATATAAATTTTTTTTGAAATAAATAAATTTTATTCAACCGTATAAATTAATTAAAAGAAAAAGAGTATAAAAATGAAAAAATATTTTTTACAAACAAAAAGTAAAAATCTCAAAGGAATTTTTCTTACCAAAAAAGCTTATATAAAAATATCTGAAATATTAAAAAAAAATAAAAAAATTCTTGGTATTATGATTGATATAAAAAAATCAGGATGTGCTGGATTTAAATATATACTAAAAAAATATACAAAAAAAACTGATAAAGAAATTTTATATTCAAATTATGAAATATCAATTTTTTTACCAGTAAGTAAAATTCATTTATTAGATGGAATAATTATTGATTTTATTATAAAAAAATTTCAACAAAATTTTTCTTTTTACCATGAAAGTTCAAAAAATAAATGTGGATGCGGAATAAGCTTTCAAATTCAAAAATAATAATTTCTTATTTGAAAATTATTCCCATACCAAAAGATAAAAATTTTTTTTTCCTTTACTTAATAATGTATATTTTTTAAAAAGTTTATCAGAATCTTGAAAACAATAATTAATATTATTTTCTTTCCGATAATTTATAGAAATTGCATTCGAAGAAATTAAATTTCTTGCATTTTTTTTGGACGATGCTAAATTGGTTAACACTAAAACATTTTGTAAAGTACATAAATCATTTTTTAAAATAACACATGGAGCATTACTAGATTTCAATTTTACCAAATTTTCTTTATTTAAATTTTTTACACTTTTAGAGAAAAAAACTAATGAATTATTTTTAGCAAATAAAAAATTTGAATCTCCATGAACTAAACGTGTCATAATTTCTGCTAATATCTGTTTTGATTTTAAATTTTTCCGTTTGAAATTATCATGATCTTGTATACTTTTAATTTCTTCCATACTTAAAAAAGTAAAATATCGTAAATAACGATAAACATCTGTATCTCGAACATTGATCCAAAATTGATAAAAATTATAAGGAGAAGTTTTTTGTGGATCTAACCAAACTGTCTTTGAAGAAGTTTTTCCAAATTTTTTTCCATCAGATTTTTTTAATAATGGTATAGTTAAACCAAATACTTCTTGATTATATAAAACATTTGTTAAATGAATTCCAGAAGTAATATTTCCCCACTGATCCGATCCGCCTATCTGTAAATAAACACCATATTCCTTATATAAAATAGAAAAATCATACGCTTGTAATAAACTATAAGAAAACTCAGCAAAAGAAATTCCCTGTTCTCTAGAAATACGATTTTTAACAGATTCTTTATTAATCATTTTATTAATAGAGAATCTTTTTCCAACATCTCTTAAAAAAGATAAAATATTTAATTTCTTAAACCAACTATAATTATTCACAATAATAGCTTTATTAGGAATATCTGAAAAATCTAAAAATAAAAAAATTTGTTTTTTAATTTTTTCAATCCATTCAAAAATATCATGATAAAAAAACAAATTTCTTTCTTGTAGTTTAAAACTTGGATCACCAATTAAACTTGTTGCTCCACCAATTAAAACAATAGGAGTATGACCTTGAAGTTGTAACTTTCTTAAAAATAATAAAGGAAGAATATGACCAACATGTAAACTATCTGAAGTTGGATCAAATCCACAATATACAGAAATTTTCTTTTTAGTCAAAATTTCATCAAGCTTCTTTTCATTAGTAATTTGTGAAATTAATTTACGTTCTTTAAAATAATTTAAAATATTTTTTTCTAACATATACAACCTTTTCTAAAATTTTTTTAAAAGATTTTTAAAAATTTTTCTTTTGCAAGATATTGATAATACTCACAAAATTTATTTATAATACAATTATTGCATTTCATATTTCTTGCCTTACAAGTATTTTTTCCATGAAATATAAACCAATGATGCACATATATCTTAAATTTTTCTGGAACATATTTTAATAACAATCTCTCAACTTCTATAACATTTTTCCCACAAGCAAAAGCAGTACGTTGACACACTCGATAAACGTGAGTATCTACTGCAATTTTCTTTTTTTTAAAAATAATATTTAATACGACATTAGATGTTTTTCTTCCAACTCCAGGTAATAATTCCAGTTCTCTTCTATTATTTGGTACAATACTATTATATTTTTCTAATAAAATTTTACATATTTTATAAATATTTTTAGATTTCTTACGAAATAATCCAATTTTTCTAATTATATTCTTAATTCCTTTCTCTCCTAAAGAAAGCATTTTCACCGGATTGTTCGCAATAGAAAAAAGATTTTTAGTAATTCTATTGACTACTGTATCTCTTGCTTGAGCAGATAATACAACAGAAATTAAACATTCAAAAGGAGATGAAAAAATTAAATCTGTTTTTTTTTTTAAACCATATTTTTTTTTTAATAAAAATAAGATTTTTATTCTTTTTTGTTGATTCATATTTTTATTTACGTATTTACTTTTCTTTCAGATTTATGTAAAAACAAAAATATTTTTATTATAATATGAAAAAAATTAAAAAAAAATCAAATTTAATTAAAATATTTTTGATCTATTAAATTTATAAATTTATTAAAAAAAATAAAAATTTCATACACATATAAATTTTTTATAATATTTTAAATAATTATAAAATTTTTTTTATATTGTTATCTAATAAATATTAAATAAATCATATTAATTTTTAATAAAAATCTCCTAGTATGTTATATTTATTTTACTATGAAAATTTTCTCGAATTTTCAATATTTTTTATATATTCATTCATCATATAACACATCTTAAAAATATTTTCGGTATTGGTATAAATTATAAAAATATTAATTATATATAAAATATCTTTTTGAAATAAAAAATTTTTCTTGATAATTTACTATAAATTTTTTAGAATAATTGTCCATAGTAAAAAAAAATATTTTTTTATAAAGAATTTTATATTCAAAAATTGACAAACGTTCGTAGCTCAGTTTGGTTAGAGCGCTACTATGACATGGTAGAAGTCAGTGGTTCAAATCCACTCGAACGTATATTTAATTAAAAAATTCATTCAAAATTTTCACAAAAATATTCTAATTTATTTTAAAACTGTGATTAACATTAAAAAAAAAATATCAAAATATAAAAAATTCCTTTTGGCTTATAGCGGAGGAATAGATTCAACTGTTTTATTATATAAACTATTAAAATATAAAAAAAAAAAAAATATATCAATACGAGCAATTCATATCAATCATCAAATTAATCCAGAATCAAAAAATTGGAGTAAATATTGTAAAAAAATTTGTAATAAAAATAATATTCCGATAATTGTAAAAAAAATACATTTTTTAAAAAAAAATATTGAAGCACAAGCAAGAAAACAAAGATATCATATTTTTAAAAAAAATTTACTTCCTAAAGAAGTTTTATTAACAGGACATAATTTAGATGATCAATGTGAAACATTATTATTATCAATAAAAAGAGGAAGTGGATTACAAGGACTCTCAGGAATTTCTTATAAAAAAAAATTTTTTAAAAATTATTTAATTAGACCTTTGCTAAAATTTTCTAAAAATAAAATAAAAAAATGGGCTATATCTAAAAATCTTACATGGATAGAAGACAAAAGTAACTACGATGTATCATATGATAGAAATTTTTTAAGACATAAAATCATTCCAAAAATTCATCAAAGATGGAATTTTTTTAAAAAAAATTGTTTAAAAATTTCTAAAATAATTTATCAAGAACATAAATTATTAAATAAATTGATATTATCAATATTAAAAAAAAACTTATACAAAAAAAACGCTTTAAAACTAAATAAAATAAAAAAAATGCATAATAAAATGCAATATTTAATTATTAAAAAATGGATTTCATTCCGCATAAAAAAAAATCTTTCACATCATTTTATAAAAAAAATAATAAAAAATGTCCTTCAAAAAAATAAAAAAAAAAATCCCCATATAGAATTTAAAAAATATGAAATTTGGAATTATAATGAACATTTATATTTAATAAAAAAAACTCCTAAGATGAAAGATTTTATTATATTTTGGCATTATCCTTACAAAAAAATCACATTTCCGAAAAACTTTGGATTTTTGAAAATGAAAAATAAAAAACACACGAAAAAATCTTTAAATATTAGAGCTCCAAAAAAAAAACAAATTATAAGTATTAAATTTCATACAAATAAAAAAATAAAAATCAATAACAACCGCCCTAAAACACTTAAAAAAATTTTTAATGAATATAAAATACCTCCCTGGAAAAGAAAAAAAATACCTCTTCTGTTTTATAATAATACATTTATATCTGCTATAGGAATGTTTGTTACGAATAAGAAATATAATACAAAAAAAGAAAAAATTTCTATTATATGGAATAAAAAAATATAAACTTTATTTAAAAAATATATCTCTAGAAACATTAATTCTTTTATATAAACAAAAAAATTTAAGAATTTTATGGTTTAACAAAGGATGTTTTAAAGATTCAAATGAAAATTTTGTAGATAAAAAAAATTCTGAACGATAACTTAAATCCGGCATAATGGGCTTTAACCAAGTCATTAAAAAACGAAATAAATTAATTCCCATAGTACAAATCAATTGTATCTGAATATCATATTTATTTTTTTTTGATAAAACCCATGGACGCATATCATTAATATAATTATTTGCAAAATTTGCATATTCTACAATAGATCGTATTACTGCAGAAAATTCTCTTCTTTTAAAAAGAGACAAAATATTTTTTGTATTATTATAAAAAAAAACGTATATTTTTTCTTGTAATACGAAACTACTCAACATATTATTAAAATCTTTATTAATAAAAGTAGAGCATCTTGATGCTAAATTAACAATTTTATTAACGATATCAGAATTAATACGAGAAATAAAATCATCTATATTTAAATCAATATCATGAATTTTAGATGAAAGTTTAGATGCAAAATAATATCTTAAACTATCAGAATCAAAATGTTTTAACCAAGTTGAAGCTTTGATAAAAAAATTTTTTGATTTTGACATTTTTTTATTATTGATCGTTACATATCCATGTACAAAAATTCCAGTAGGTTTGCGAAAATTAATTCCCTCTAAAATAGCAGGCCAAAATAAACTATGAAAGTAAATAATATCTTTACCTATAAAATGATATATAGAAGTTTTATGAGAAGTTTTCCAAAATTCATCAAAACATATATCTTTTCTTTTTTTTGATAAAATTTTTAAAGTACTAATATAACATATAGGAGCATCTAACCAAACATAAAAATACTTCTCTTTGTAACCAGGAATTTTAAAACCAAAATACGGAGCATCTCTTGAAATATCCCACAAACGTAAACCATTTTTAAACCATTCTTTAGATTTTCGCTCAACCTGTAAATTACATACACCTGAAGAAATCCAATTTTTTAAAGTTTTTTCAAAACTTGAAAGATTAAAAAAAATATGCTTAGTTTTTTTTAAAATAGGAATAGAATTAGAAATTTCAGATCGTGGATGTAAAAGATCTTGAGCTGAATAAACTGATCCACATTTATCGCAATGATCTCCATATTGATTGCTTGAAAAACACTTCGGACATTCTCCTTTAACTAACCTATCTGGAAGAAAAATATTTTTTAATACATCATATAATTGAAAAATATTTTTTTCTATAATAAATCCTTTTTTTTTTAAAGATAAGAATATCTTCTTTGTAAAAAATAAATTTTCTTTAGTATTTGTATGACTGTAATAATCATATAAAATATTAAAATTTGATAAATCACGAAAATGTTCACGAAAAGTTTTTTTAATTAAATCATTCGGTTTCATTTTCATCTTATCAGACTTTAACATAATAGGAGTTCCATGAGTATCATCTGCGCAAATAAAAATAACAGATCTTTTATTCATTTTATGATATCTCACCCATATATCTGCTTGAATATGCTCTAATAAATGCCCAATATGTATTGGTCCATTAGAATATGGTAAAGCACATGTAACTAAAATATTTTTTTTCATCATATTATATAATTTCACTTTCTTTAATAATTAAAAAATTTTTATAAATTGTAGAAAAATTTTTCTAATTATATTTTTTTTAAAAAATTTAAAATAAAAAATTCAATTTTTTACATTCATGCTATTTATAATACATTAATTTCATTGTTATATGACATAAAAATATTTTAAATAATTTCAAACTTCAAAAATAGTTATTAAATTAAACAATTAAAAATATAAAAATTTTTTTTTATAATCAATATAAAATATTTTATTTTAAATCAAAATAAATTTTTTTAAAAAACTACTATAAAAATTAGATCGAATTTTTATTCAAAATCGACATAGATAAAAACTCATTACCATTAAAAAAATTTATGAACGTAAATAAAAAATATTTTAATTTGCACAAACTTGATAAATAAAAAATTTTTCTAAAAAAGTAATTCTTTGATATAAAACACAAAAAAATTTTATTTATAAAAAATTTTAAAAAATAAATTTAAGAAAATATTCCAACACAAAATTTTTTTAACATATATAAAACAAATAATATTTTTTTTTTAAAAATTATATTTATAATAAGAATTATACTTAATGTACACAAAATTTATTAACATATTTTTTTTTACAATCAATACTTTTAAAAAATTTTAATACTTCATTTATTTTTTTATAAAAATATAAAAATTTACATAAAAATAATAAACTTGTAATTTCTTTGAAAAGTTTCAAACTAACTCTTTATATGGTACGATCAATGATACTTTGAAATTAAAATTAAAAACAAATATAAATATTAAAAATGAAAAAAAAACTAAAAATAGCAGTTCTTCCAGGAGATGGTATTGGTCCTGAAGTAATGCGTGAAGTATATAAAATTATCGAAGTCATCAAAATTAAATCTAAAATAGATTTACAAATAAAAGAATACGATATTGGTGGAATTGCTATTGAAAAATGGGGTCAAGCATTACCTAAAAAAACACTAAAAGGATGTGAAAAATCTCATGCAATTTTACTCGGATCTGTTGGAGGACCAAAATGGGATTCTTTACCTGCACACAAAAGACCAGAAGTAGCTTCTTTATTAAAAATAAGAAAACATTTTAAATTATTTGCAAATTTAAGACACTCTTTTTTACATCCGAAATTATATAAATTATCCCCATTAAAAAAAAAAATCTCTAATAAAGGATTTGATATCTTATGCGTAAGAGAATTAACAAGTGGAATATATTTTGGTAAACCATCTATTGAAATACAAAAAAAAAATAAGCATTACGCTTTAGATACAACGATCTATCATAAACATGAAATTGAAAGAATAGCACATATTGCTTTTCAAGAATCTTTAAAAAGAAAATGTGAAGTAGTATCTGTAGACAAATCTAATGTACTAAATACTTCAAAATTATGGAAAAAAACAGTTGAAGAAGTTGCTAAAAAATATCCTAAAGTAAATTTATCACATTTATACTTTGATAATGCAATTATGCAAATCATTAAAAACCCAAATTTATTTGATGTAATTTTATGCCCAAATCTTATAGGAGATGTTATTTCAGATGAATGCGGAATTTTAACTGGATCTATAGGAATGTTAGCTTCTGCAAGCTTAAATGAAAAAAAATTTGGTCTATATGAACCTGCTGGAGGAACTGCTCCTGATCTTCAAGGAAAAAATATCGCAAATCCTATTGCGCAAATTCTTTCTTTTTCACTACTTTTAAAACATAGTTTTCAATTATATGAAATCTCTGAAAAAATAAATCTCTCTATACAAAAAACACTACTAAAAGGATATAAAACATTAGATATTTCGAATGGAAACAAATTTATTACCACGAATCAAATGGGAGATGAAATTACAAAATCATTAATCAAGGAATATAATAAATGAAAAAAACTTTATATCAAAAAATATATGATTCACATTTAATACAAACAAAAGATCAACATTCTATTTTGTATGTTGATCTTCATTTAATTCATGAAGTGACATCTCCACAAGCATTTGATGGATTAAAAATGAAAAATAGACGTGTAAGAAGACCTGATAAAACTTTTGCAACTATGGATCATAATGTTTCAACAACTGAAAAAAATATTAATGCATCCGGGAAAATGGCCAAAATACAAATGCAAAAACTGATAGAAAATTGTAGAAATGAAAAAATACCATTATATGATATTTTACATGAAAATCAAGGAATAGTGCATGTCATTGCTCCAGAACAAGGTATGGTTTTACCTGGAACAATAATCGTATGTGGAGATTCTCACACATCAACAAACGGAGCTTTTGGAGCTTTATCTTTTGGAATTGGTACATCAGAAGTAGAACATGTTTTAGCCACACAAACAATACAACAAAATAAATTTAAAAATATGAAAGTGAAAATTCAAGGAAAATTAAAAACAGGAATAACTGCTAAAGACGTTATATTATATGTAATTAGACAAATAGGTTCTTCGGGAGGAACAGGATATATAATTGAATTTTGTGGAAATATAATAAAAAAATTTAGTATGGAACAAAGAATGACTGTATGTAATATGGCGATAGAAATGGGTGCTAAATCTGGAATAATTGCTCCAGATGAAATAACATTTAATTACTTGAAAGACAAAAAATTCTCTCCAAAAGGAAAAAATTGGACTCAATCTTTAAAATATTGGAAAACACTTAAATCTGATAAAAATGCTTATTTTGATAAAATTATTAACTTAGATATTACTAATATATCTCCACAAATAACTTGGGGAACAAATCTGGATCAAATCATATCAATTAATGAAAAAACTCCAAAAATAGAAAATTTTCAAGAAAAAAATATAAAAAAATCTATAAAAAATTCTTTTAAATATATGGGAATTTTACCTAACTCTTCTTTACAAAAAACAAAAGTTGATAAAGTATTTATTGGTTCATGTACAAATTCTAGAATTGAAGATTTACGAGATGTAGCAAAAATCGTTAAAGGGAAAAAAGTAAATAAAAATGTTCAAGCAATAATTGTTCCCGGTTCAAATCAAGTAAAACTTCAAGCAGAAAAAGAAGGATTAAATAAAATATTTATTAAATCAGGATTTGAATGGAGATTTTCTGGTTGTTCAATGTGCCTTGGAATGAATAAAGATAGATTGAAAGAAAAAGAAAGATGTGCATCAACAAGTAATAGAAATTTTGAAGGGCGACAAGGTAGAGGTGGAAGAACGCATTTAGTAAGTCCATCTATGGCTGCTGCTTCTGCAATATTTGGACACTTTATAGATGTTAGAAAACTATATCAAGAGAAAAATTAAATGAAAAAATTTCAAAAACATACTGGAATAATTGCTCCTATCAATATCGTAAATATCGATACAGATATTATTATACCAAAACAATTTTTAAAAAGTACAAAAAAAACTGGATTTGGAAAACATTTATTTCACAATTGGAGATATATAGATAATAAATCCAAAAAAAAAAATAAAAGTTTTGTTCTAAATAAAAAAAAATATAAAAATACAAGTATATTAATAACAGGAGAAAATTTTGGCTGTGGCTCATCACGTGAACACGCAGTATGGGCATTAATAGATTATGGAATCAAAGTCATTATTTCTTCTCAATTTGCTGATATTTTTTATAATAATAGTGTAAATAATAATCTTTTATTAATTCAATTAAATAAAAAACAAATACAAGAAATTTTTTCATTCATCAAAAAAAATAAGAAAACAAAATGTATTGTAAACCTGTTAAAAGAAAAAATTTATGTTGAAAAAATCAAGTACCACTTTTCAATCGATAAATTTTATAAATTTAAATTAATAAATGGACTCGATAAAATTGATTTAACATTAAAAAAAATTCAAAATATCATAGATTATGAAAAAAAAAATAAACTAAAATATTTAGAAAATAGAAAACTATTCTCTTAAAATTTTTATATATTTTAAAAAATTTTAAATAAAAATAATTTAAAAAATTACATCTTGAATAATATTTTATATAAGATAAATCAATGAAAGAAAAAATTATTATTTTTGATACGACTTTACGCGATGGAGAGCAATCTCTACAAACAAGCTTAAATATAAAAGAAAAAGTGAAAATTGCTTTAGCTTTAGAAAAAATGAATATCGATATTATAGAAGCAGGATTTCCTATATCTTCACCTGGAGATTTTAAATCTGTGCAACAAATCTGTAAACATGTAAAAAATAGCACTATATGTAGTTTAGCAAGATGTCTTGAAAAAGACATAAGAATTGCAGCAGAAGCAATGTCTCAATTAGAAAACTTTCGTCTTCATTTATTTTTAGGAACATCTAAATTACATATAGAATCTAAACTAAAAAAAAATTTTCAAGAAATACATCAAATGGCATTAAAATCTATTAAAATAGCACAAAAATATACAGATGATATAGAATTTTCTTGTGAAGATGCAGGACGTACATCTATTGATAATTTATGTCGTATTGTAGAATCTTTAATAAAAAATGGTGTTAAAACAATAAATATTCCAGATACAGTTGGATATACAATTCCTAATGAATTTAGCAAAATAATTGAAAATTTATATAAACGTGTTCCAAACATCGATCAAGTAATTATATCCATACATTGCCATAATGATTTAGGAATGGCGGTTGGAAATTCTATTTCTGCAATCCAAGCTGGAGCAAGACAAATTGAAGGTACTATTACTGGAATTGGAGAAAGAGCAGGAAATACAGCATTAGAAGAAATAATCATGGCTATTAAAACACGAAAAAAATTATTAAATTTTTTTACAAATATCCAACATAAAGAAATTTATCATACTAGTAAAATAGTTAGTGAAATTTGTAATATTCCTATACCAATAAATAAAGCAATTATAGGAGAAAATGCTTTTTCTCATTCTTCTGGAATTCATCAAGATGGTGTTATAAAAAATAGGAAAAATTACGAAATTATGTCTCCAAAAGACATAGGATTAAAAAAAATACAATTCAACTTGACACCACGCTCAGGACGAGCAGCAGTCAAACAGAGAATGAAAGAAATAGGATATATAGAAAAAAAAGATTATAATTTAAAAAAATTATATAAAAATTTTTTAAAACTAGCCGATAAAAAAGGTCAAATTTGTGATTATGATCTAGAAAAATTAGCTTTTAAAAAAAAATATTTAGAAAAAAAACCATATTTTATCTTAAAAAATTTAAAAATTATTTTAAAATTTTATGGTAAAACAAAAATTTTTATAGATTTAATATGTGGAAAAAAAATTAAAAAATTATTTATTAAAACAAAAAATGATGTAATAAAAAAAATTTATCAAGGGTTAAAAAAAATTTCTAGTTTTAACATATTTATTAAAAATTTTCAAATAAGTTCTATCACAAAAGGAAAAAAAATTTTCAATAAAATTAATTTAATTGCAGAATATAACAATAAAAAGTTCCACTCAACACATACATCTAAAAATCTTTTAAAATCTTCCGTATACGTTATGATTGAAATATTAAATAATATTTGGAAATTAAACCAAATATATAAAAAAAATAAATAAATTTTCTCAAATAAAACTATTACAAAAACCTTCTTAGATAGAATATAATTTTATTTTTCTCTAAGAAGGTTTTGAAATAAAAAACAATAAAACTTATTAACTAAAAATATAAAATAATATAGACATAAATATCTCCTAAAAATATTTTTAGAAAAATTAAATTTCAATAACTTATTCTAACCAATTTGTATGAAAAATTCCACTTTTATCAACCCGAAAATATGTATGAGCTCCAAAATAATCTCTTTGAGCTTGTATTAAATTCGCAGGAAGTACAGAGGAACGATAAGAATCATAATACGAAATAGCAGAAGAAAAAGCAGGAATAGGAATTCCATTTAAAACTGAATAAGAAACAATATTTCTAAGAGAATGTTGATAAGAGTTAGCAATATTTTTAAAATAATCTATCAATAACAAATTAATCAATTGATTATTTTTTTTATATGCATATATAACTTCTTTCAAAAAATCTGCTCGTATAATACATCCAGAACGAAAAATTTTTGCAATATTAGAATAGTTCAAATCCCATTGATATTCATCAGATGCTCTACTTAATTGAGAAAAACCTTGTGCATATGAAATAATTTTTCCTAAATATAAAGAACGCCTAACATCCTCAATAAATTTTTTTTTATTCATAACAGAAAAATTATTTTTCGGACCAAAAAGAATTTTAGATGCTTTCATTCTTTGAGATTTTAAAGAAGATAAATATCTAAAAAAAACAGATTCAGTAATTAAAGATAAAGGTTCGTTTAAATCTAAAGCACTTTTACTCGTCCATTTACCAGTACCTTTGTTACTTGCAGAATCTAAAATAGTATCGAGAATATATTTTCCAGAATTATCTTTTTTTAAAAAAATATTTTTTGTAATTTCAATTAAATAACTTTTTAACTCTCCTTTGTTCCATTCTTTAAAAATTTTATGGAGAATTTTATTATTTAAATTTAGCGATTTTTTTAAAATAAAATATGCTTCAGAAATTAATTGCATATCTCCATACTCAATACCATTATGCACCATCTTCACATAATGTCCTGAACCATCAGAACCAATGTAATTTACACAAGGTGTACCATTTTTTGTTTTTGCAGAAATTTTATTAAATAAATTTTCTAACTTTAAATATGCTTTTTTATTACCTCCAGGCATAATCGCAGGTCCATTTAATGCTCCTTCTTCTCCTCCAGATATTCCTACACCTAAAAAATTTATATTTTTCTTTGATAAATAAATATTTCTTTTAATTGTATCTTTGTAAAAACTATTACCTCCGTCAATTATGATATCTTTTTTATCTAAATATGGTAAAATCAAATCAATCGTAATATCTGTTGCTTTCCCAGATTTAATCATTAACAAAATAATACGAGGTTTTTGTAATGATGAAACAAAATTTTTAATCTTAAAAAAAGGATAAATATTCTTATTTTTATTATTATCAATAACATTTTTAGTTTTTTCTGCTGATCTATTAAAAATTGATACCGTATATCCTTTACTTTCAATGTTTAAAGCCAAATTCTTTCCCATAACTGCCATGCCAATAACTCCAATTTGATTTAAAGACATTATATTTTCTCCTAATTTAAAATTATTACATCTTGGAATTGTTTTATAACAATATTTTTTCAAAAAGAAATCTATAAAGAATTTCTTTTTTTTAATACAGAAATAATATCTGAAAATTCTAAATTTTGATCATGTAATAATACTAATAAATGATAAAATAAATCAGAAGATTCATTAATAATGTCTTGTTTATTTTTACAAATTGAAGAAATAACTAATTCTACCGCTTCTTCTCCAACCTTTTGAGCAATTCTATTTACTCCTTTTTTGTACAAAGAATATGTATAAGATTTACTATTAATTTTTTTTTTTCTATTTTCTAAAATTTTTTCTAATTGTAAAATAAAAGAAAAATTTGTACTTACGATATTGAAGCAACTTTTACGCTGTAAATGACATGTATGACCAACAGGTTTAACTAAAGCTAATAATGAATCTCTATCGCAATCTTCAATAATATCTATAACTTTTAAATAATTTTTAGATGTTTCTCCTTTAGTCCATAAACGATTTTTTGTACGCGAAAAAAAAGTTAAATGTTTACTATTAAATGTTTTTAAAAGAGCTTTTTTATTCATATATCCATGCATTAAAATTTCATTAGAAACAAAATCTTGTGCAATCACAGGAATTAATCCATTTACTTTTTTCCAATTTAAATTTAGCATTTGATCAATAGTTAACATTTTCTAATCTCTATGTTTTTTTTTAATAAAAAATTTTTTAATTTTTTAATATTAATAATATTATCATGGAAAACAGATGCTGCCAAAGCGCCATCAACATCTGAAAATTTAAAAACATCATAAAAATGATTCATATTTCCAGCACCTCCAGAAGCAATTAATGGAATTTTACATATTTTTCTTATTTCCCTTAATTGCTTAATATCATATCCATTTTTTACACCGTCTTGATTCATAGAATTTAAAACAATTTCTCCTGCACCTAAATTTTGCATTTTATCAACCCATTCAATAGTTTCTAAACTTGTTTTTTTTTCAAACTTTGAATCTCCAGTATATTGATGTACAAAATATTTTTTTTCTTTTTTATGATAATAAGAATCTATGCCAACAACAACAGCCTGAACTCCAAATTTTTCTGCAATAGAACTAACTAAAATAGGATTCTGAATTGCATAAGAATTAATTGAAATTTTATCTGCTCCACAAGATAAAATATCTCGTGCATCATTAAAACTTTTTATTCCTCCAGCAACGCAGAATGGAATATTAATAATTTCAGAAATCATAGATATCCATTTTTTACTCACAATGGTATTCTTGATAGAGGCAGAAATATCATAAAAAACTAATTCATCAGCGCTATTTTGAATATATTTATTTACTAAAGATAAAATGTTTCCAATAATTCTATGATTCTGGAATTTTACACCCTTTACTACTAAACCATTTTTTACATCCAAACATGGAATTATTCTTTTTGCTAACATTGAACCAAACCTTTAAAATACATATATAATATAAAAATTAATTATTAATAATACTTAATACATGAGATATATTTATTAAAATAAAACTAAAAAATATTTTTTTCAACATTGATTGCTTCAGAAAAAGTAAATTTTTTTTCTAAAAATGCTTTTCCAATAATTATATTTTTCACACCTGTTTTTTTTAAATTAAAAATATCATGTAGCGAACTAACACCCCCTGATGCTTGAAAAGAAATAGAAGGATATTTTTTAACTAATTCAGAATACAACAATAAATTTGGACCAGTTAAAGTACCATCTTTGGAAATATCAGTACATAAAATGTATTTAATATTATTTTCTAAAAATTCATTAATAATATCTTCGATAGAAATTCCAGTATAATTTCTCCATCCTGAAACAACAACTTCTTTAAAATATCGTTTTATTTGAACATCCAGTGCTAAAACAATGCTATCATTACCATATATTTGAATCCAATTTTTAACATCAATATTTTTTTCAAAAATTACTGAACTCAGAACAACTCTTTTAGCACCTAAAGAAAATAATTTTTCTAAATCTTTTTCCTTCCTTACACCTCCACCAACCTGAAAATTCATTCTTTTATCTTTTAAAATATCTTTTAATAAAAAAAATTGTTTTTTATTAGGATTTTTTGCACCATCTAAATCAACTATGTGCATCATTTTTATATCATTTTTTATACAATTTTCTATATAATGCGCGTAGCTCTCTTGATAATCTGTTTTTTCTAAATAATTTCCTTTATATAAACGAACAATTTTCCCTTTTCTAAAATCTAAAGATGGAATTATCATCATATTTTAATCTCTAAAAAATTTTTTAATAAAAGCATTCCTGAAAATCCTGATTTTTCAGGATGAAATTGCACTCCAAAAAAATTATTATATTGTACAGCTGAACTAAAAAAACTTCCATAAAATGTTTTAGAAATCGTAATTGCGCTAATTTTTGCAAAATAACTATGGATAAAATAAAACCATTCTCCGCTGGAAATATTTTTAAATAAAGGATTTTTTTGTTGAAAATAAACCTTATTCCATCCCATATGAGGTAAAACTAAATTACAAGTTTGTAATTTATAAATACAATCTCTACCAAAAATATTTAACATAGAAATATCTTTACTTTCTTCACTAAATTTAAAAAATAATTGCATTCCCAAACAAATTCCTAAAACAGGTTTTTTATACTCTTGAATAACATTTACCAATTTATTTTTTTCTAAACTATTCATAACAAAATCTGGAGTTCCTAAACCAGGTAAGATTAATCTATCTGACTTTTTAACGATTTTTCTCTCACAACTAATAATAGGATCATATCCAATTCTTTTAATAGACCAATAAATAGATGATAAATTCGAAAAACCAGTATTTACAATTACAATATTCATTGTAAAGTTCCTTTTGAACTAGGAACGCACGATGTTCCATTTCTTAGTATTGCTTGCCCTAAAGATTTACCAAATACTTTAAACAAACTTTCAGCACAATGATGATCGTTTTTCCCTTTAGATTTTAAATGTAAAGTAATTTTCATTGCATAAACTAATGAATAAAAAAAATGAAAAATCATATTTGTACTTAAATCTCCAATTTTTTGATATTGAAATTTCGCTTGAAAAGATATAAACGGTCTATTAGAAATATCCAAAATACAAGATGCAATACTTTCATCCATAGGAAGGACAAAACCATATCTACAAATCCCTTTTTTATTTTTTAAACACCGTAAAAAACATTCTCCCAAAGCTATTCCTACATCTTCTATAATATGATGATCATCAATTTCTATATCACCTTTCACTTTGATATAAATAGATATATTGGCATGAATAGAAATTTGCTCTAACATATGATTAAAAAAAAATATTCCTGTATCAAAGAAATTTTTTTGTAAATTATCTAAGCTAATTTTAACATGAACTTCTGTTTCACTAGTTTTTCTTAAAATTTCTGAAAATCTTTCCTTATATTTAAGTTTTTGATAAATATTTTCCCAATTACAATTCTTTCTTGAATATAAGATACCTGGAATATTTAAATTTTTAGCAAAATCTATATCGGATTTTCTATCTCCAATAACAAAACAATTTTTGGTGGATAATTTATTTTGTGAAAAAAAAAATTTTTTTACTAAACCAATATTTGGTTTTCTACATTCACAATTTTGGCCTAAAGTATGTGGGCAAATCAAAACGTCATAAAAAGAAATCCCTTGAGAAAAAAATATTGAAAGCATTAAATTATGACATAAATAAAAATCACGTAAATTGAATTTTTTTTTTCCTAAACCATCTTGATTCGAAACCATTACAAATTTATAATTCATTTTTTGTAATTTAGAAAGAATAACAATAACGTTAGGTTCAAATTCCAGTTTTTCTATGTTATCAATTTGATAATTATCTTTTGGTTCACGAATTAATGTACCATCTCGATCAAGAAATAAAACCTTTTTATACATAAAATTTCTCTTTAATATATAAAATTTATTTTTCAATTTTTTTTAAAATATTAACTAAATTTAAACATTCTTCATATGTTCCAATAGATATTCGAATACAATTTTTTAAAAAAATCTTAAAATTTTGATCTCTTGTAATAATTCCAAACTGAGATAATAAATTAAAAACATCTTTAGATGAAAAAAATTTAATTAATATAAAATTAGTTTTACTTGGATAAATTTTTTTTATAAATTTATGTTTTTTTAATTTTGTTATTAAAAAATTTTTATTCTCTATAAGATTGAAAATATTATTTTTAATAACAGAGATATTACTTTTAGTTAATGCATCTAAAGCAATATTTAAAATAGGAGTACCTAAAGGATAGGGTGCAATAATTTTATTAATAATATTAATAATTCTTTCATTAGAGATAAGAAATCCACATCTAATACTTGCTAAACCAAAAGCTTTAGATAAAGTACGTAAAATTATTAAATTAGAAAAACGATTTAATAACATAATAGAAGTTTCTTGTAAACAAAAATCTATGTAAGCTTCATCAATAACAACCAAACATTTTTTTTTAAAAAACTCTAAAATATCTATAATATCTTGAGATAAAATAGTATTTCCAGTTGGATTATTTGGATTACAAATAAAAATTATTTTTACTGAAGAATACTTCTTTTTTATGCTATTTATATTTAATTGGAAATTTTTTAATTGCAATACTGTAGAAATTTTTATACATAATATATCAGCATAAATTTTATACATATCATAAGTAGGAGGAAAAAACATAATTTTATCTTTTCCTGGATTACAAAAAGCTTTAATAATAAGTTCAATCGCTTCGTCTGATCCTCTTGTTGCTAAAATATTTTCAGGTAATACGTTTGCATATCTAGAATATTTATCTAGTAACATATGATATTCTTGATCAGGATATCTATTCAAATTTTTACAAAAAAGATTTTTATTATTTCGAAAAGGAGATTCATTTGCATTTAACCAAATTTTTCCTACTCCTCCAATTCTTCTTGCAGATTGATAAGGAATTAATTTTTTTATATTTTTACGAACAAATTTATTAATATTAATCATCGTAATTTATTCCTTTAATAAAGATAATCGCACATCTACAGCATTCTTATGAGCTAACATACCTTCTTCACAAGATAAATTCTGTAACACAGAAGACAAATCATAAAATCCTTTTTTTGTAAGCTCTTGTACAGTAATTTTTTTAGAAAAATCAGAAACACTAATTCCAGAGCAACTTTTAGAAAATCCATAAGTCGGCAAAACATGATTAGTACCAGAAGCATAATCACCTGCAGTTTCAGGAGACCATTGACCCAAAAAAATAGATCCTGCGTTAATAATATTTTTCAATAACTCACGATAATTTTTCGTATTAATAATTAAATGTTCAGGTGCATATTTATTCGAAATCTTTACACATTGTTCTAAATTTTTAGTTACAATAATATGACTTTTTTTCAATGAATGTTTTATTATCTCAATATTTTTATATGTATATAAATAATATTTTAGTTTTTTCAAAACTTTTATAGCTAAATATTCAGAATCAGTTACTAAAAAAACTTGAGAATTTTTTCCATGCTCTGCCTGAGATAATAAATCAGCTGCTATAAAATCACTATTTGCATATGAATCAGCAATAATTAACAACTCTGAAGGTCCAGCTAACATATCTATAGAAACAGTATTAAAGAAAGAACTCACTTGTCTTTTAGCTTCAGTAACATATTCATTTCCAGGACCAAAAATTTTATCTACTTTTTTGACACTTTCTGTTCCAAAAGCTAATGCAGAAATAGCTTGAGCACCTCCAATTTGATAAATATCATATATCTTAAATATTTTCGCTAAATATAATATTTTTTTAGAAATTGGCGGAGGAGAACAAATAGAAATATTTTGACATCCAGAAATTTTTGCAGGTATAGCTAACATTAATAAAGTAGAAAATAAGGGAGATAAACCACCAGGAATATATAATCCAACAGAATTTATTGGTTTAATAATTTGTTCACATCGTATTCCAGGACGCACTTCCACATCAAGATTTTTTATGCGTTGTTGTGAATGAAAATATGAAATATTTTTAATAGCATGAAAAATAGATTTTTTAAACTCGTTACTCATATATTTTTCAGATTTTAATATTTTTTTTTTAGAAATTTTTATATTTTTCAAAAAAAAATTATCTAATAACGATGTATAATATTTCAATGCTGCATCCTTTTTTAAAAAAATATCTTGAACAATCTTTAATACATCTTTTTCAATATTTTTTTTTTTATTAAAAATAGATCTTTTTAATATATTTTTTTTATGATGATGTGAAATATCATTCCAAAAAATTATTTTATTTAAAACTTTCATATAAAATTTATTCCATCATTTTTTCAATTGGTAACACTAATATAGAAGTTGCTCCTAATTTTTTTAAATTTTCCATAGTTTCCCAAAAAAAATTTTCTTTACTTACCATATGCATAACTACTTTTTTTGAGTTTCCAGCTAACTTAAGTATAGTTGGAGTTTCAACTCCTTTTAATAAAGAAACGACTTGATTAATTTTTGATGTTGGAGCATGAAGCATAATATATTTTGATTCTCTTGCTTTAATTACACCTTTTATACGTGTAATTAATTTATGAATTAATTCTTTTTTAATAGAAGAAAATTTTCCAGTTCTAGAGATAATTTGCGCATTAGATTTATAAATGACATTTATCTCACGTAAATTATTCTCCTCTAATGTAGCTCCTGTTGATACTAAATCACATATCATATCTGACAAACCAACTCTAGGAGCTATTTCTACGGATCCTTTTAAAGTAAAAGACTTAAAATTAATATTTTTTGATTCTAAATATTCTTTTAATATATATGGATATGAAGTTGCTATAGTAAAATTTTTTAAAGAATATAAATCTTTATAAAAACTATCTTTTGGACAAGCTAAAGATAATCGACATAATCCAAAATCTAAATCTAGTAATAATTTATAAGAAGATTTTTGTTTTTTAAATGCACGACTTAATATCTTTTCCTTTAAAACATTTCCTCCAACAATTCCTAAATCTACTATTTTATTCATTACTAATCCAGGAATATCATCATCTCTCACGCGAATGACATCAATTGGCATATTTTCAGCAAAAGAAATCAATTTCTTATCTTGTAAATTAATTCTAACCCCACAATTTACTAATAAATTTTTAGAATTATGACTTAAACGACCAGATTTTTGCATCGCTATTCTTAATCTATTACTATTTAACATTTATAAACCTTTTGAAAAAAATAATAATAAACTTATAAAATAAGAAATTATTAAAAAAATTTTATTTTTTTTTATTTTTTTTTAAAACATATATAAATTTATAAAACATAAAATTTTTTAATAAAAAATTTTATAAAATTTTTATAAAATGTATAATTTCTTTTTTTTATTAATAAAAAATCTCTTTATATAAATTTAAAAAATAAATTATATAAAATTTTTAAAATTTAAAAAATTAAATAAAATCTAATATTGAAGAATTCTTTATGAAAAATCAATTAACACTAAAACAGCTGCATCATTCCCAAAAATTTTTGGAGATTGATGTAAAGCAATAACATTCGGATGTCTTGATAACCACAATGGAATTTTTTCTTTTAATATATTTTTTCCATATCCATGCATAACATTAACGCATTTAATTTTTTTTTTAACACAAAAATACATGAGTTTTCCTAATTCTACTTTAGCTTGAAACTTATTCAATCCATGTAAATCTAAGAAAATTTCTGGAATATAATGACCCTTTTTTAATTTTTTTAATCTATTTGCACTACAATCATATCTTATATAATATAAAGGATTGTTGTGTAATTTATTGCGAGAGTGAGTATGAGAAAAATAATCACGATGTAAGTGTTCATTATGTTCTTTCATTTTACATGATAAAAAACATAAATTATTATTAGAATAATAAATAGTATCTTGTGTTATTTCTTTGGTTCCACGAATTAATTTTCTAAAAATAAATTTATCTTTAGAACTTAAAAAGTTTTTTTTACTCATTATTACAAACCAGAATAAAATTTATTAAATAAAAATTCAAAAAAAATAAATATATAAAAATATTTTTATATTTTTTAATTTCTTTTTTTTTTAGAAATAAAAAATTTTGATCAAAAATTTTTATATAATATATGAAAAACTTAATTTGAAAAAACAATTTTATACAATAATACCTTATCAAATTTATATTTTCAAATTTTCTTTAAATTCTACTAATATTGAAAATATTTTATTATCGAGGAAAACATGTCAGGAAATTCAATTGGAAAAATATTTATAGTAACTACTTTTGGTGAATCCCATGGAAAATCAATAGGATGTATTATTGATGGAATGCCTCCAGGAATGAACATTCTTCAATCAGATATTCAAAAAGAATTAGATAGACGACGACCAGGAAAAAATAAATATACTACTCAAAGAAGAGAAAAAGACACTGTTAAAATATTATCAGGAGTTTTTAAAAATAAAACCACTGGCACAAGTATTGGATTAATTATTAAAAATACAGATCATCGATCACAAGATTATAAAAATATTAAAGATTCTTTTCGACCAGGTCATGCTGATTATACTTATCAAAAAAAATATGGAATCAGAGATTATAGGGGAGGAGGAAGAGCATCTGCGCGAGAAACAGCTATGCGGGTAGCAGCAGGAGCGATTGCAAAAAAATATTTAAAAGAAAACTACAAAATTATTATTCAAGGATATTTATCACAAATTGGTAATATAAAAATTCCTTTAATTTCTTTAAAAGAAATAGAAAAAAATGATTTTTTTTGTCCAGACAAAAATAAAATACAAAAAATAGATTCTTTAATCAGAAAAATTAAAAAAAATGGAGATTCTATAGGAGCAGAAATCACTACAATAATAAAAAATGTTCCTTGTGGTTTAGGAGAACCAGTTTTTGATAAACTAGATGCAGAAATCGCATATGCAATAATGAGTATTAATGCAGTAAAAGGAGTAGAAATAGGAGATGGATTTTCTGTTATACAAAAACGTGGAAGTCAACATAGAGATGAAATGAACTCTACAGGATATTTAAGTAACCGGGATGGTGGAATAATAGGAGGTATTAGCAACGGACAAGATATCATTGTTAAAAGTGCGTTTAAACCTACTTCGAGTATACGTATACCAGCACAAGGAATCGATATAAATAATAAACCTATAAATATTATTACAAAAGGAAGACATGATCCATGCGTAGGAATACGAGCTGTTCCTATTACAGAATCCATGATTGCTATTGTAATTATGGATCATATACTACGATTTAAAGCTCAATGTTTAAAAAAATAAATTAATACAAACGATTGATTAAAAATCAAATATATAAAATATTAAAAATTATTATTATTCAAATTTTAAAAATCTTTTAAAAATTATCTTTTTTATTATTTGTTGTAAAAAAATATTCTAATATCTTGTTGCAATAAAATTTATGTCATATAAATATAACATTGTATTTTAATAAAAAGTAATTTTTTTTTAAAATTTATTAATTTTATCATTAAATTTATATTTAAAATTATTATGGAAAAAAAAATGTTTAAAGGAAATATTGTTGCATTAATTACTCCTATGAATAAAAAAGAAAAAATTTGTTTAAAAAGTTTAAGAAATATTATAAATTATCATATTTATAATCAAACAAAAGCAATAGTTTCTTTAGGAACAACAGGAGAATCATCTACTTTTACTCATCAAGAACATATAAAATTAGTCTTATTAACAATAAAATTATCACAAAACAAAATACCTATCATTGCTGGAACAGGAGCAAATTCAACTAAAGAAGCTGTTCTTTTAACTCAAAAATTCGAAAAAAGTGGAATTTCAGCATGTTTAAGTGTTACTCCATATTATAATAAACCTTCACAAGAAGGATTATATCAACATTTTAAAACAATATCTGAAAACACTAATATTCCTCAAATTTTATATAACGTTCCATCTCGAACAGGATGTGATCTATTACCACAAACAATTTATAAATTATCTAAATTAAAAAATATTATTGGAATTAAAGAAGCAAGTGGAAATTTATCTAGATTAAATCAAATAAAATACTTAGTAGACAAAAATTTTTTGATTTTTAGCGGTGATGATAGTACTAGTCTTGATTTTATGCAACTTGGAGGGAATGGAATCATTTCAGTGACTGCAAATATCGCTGCGAAAGAAATGTCAAAAATATGTCAATTATCTCTATCTGGAGATTTTTCTCAAGCACGTAAAATAAATAAAAAATTAATTAAATTACATAATATTTTATTCTTGGAATCTAATCCCATTCCAATTAAATGGGCTGCTTACAAATTAGGTTTAATTAAATATAATACGTTAAGATTACCTATGACACAACCATCAAAAAAATTAAGAAAAATTATTTCTACAGAGTTGAAAAAAAAGAAGATTTACACTACTAAAAAAAATAATATTTTTAATCTTTTTAAAAAAAAATAATAAAAAAAATTTTCATTTTTACAAAATAAAGAAAAAAATTGAAATATATTTCTCTTTGAAATATATTTCAATAAATTATTTATAAAAATAGTTTTTTTAAAATATTTTCATATATTTTACTTAATAAATATAAATCTTGAACTTTTACACATTCATTTATTTTATGTATTGTTTTATTTACTGGTCCTAATTCTATAATTTCTGATTTTAATAAAGGAAAAAAACGACCATCTGAAGTGCCTCCAGAAGTAGATAAATAAGGCGAGATTTTTAAAATCTTTTGAATAGAAGATTTTGTAACTTGTAATAATTTTCCTGAACTAGTAAGAAAAGGATCACCTGAAAAAAACCAAGATATTTTATTTTTTAAACTATTTTTTTTTAACATTTCTTCAATTTTTAAAACAATATTTTTTTTCTTGATTTCAGGAGTATATCTAATATTTAAACCAATTTTAATAGAATCAGGAATCATATTTGTAATATTTAACTTTCCAGAAGAAATAAAAAAAATTTGCAAACAACTAGGTTTAAAATAATCATTTCCACGATCTAACTCTAAATTAATTAATTTTTTAATAAAAACAATAGATTTATGAATAGGATTTTCTGCCAAATTAGGATACGCAATATGTCCTTGAATTCCATATATAGTAATTACAGCACTTAGAGATCCTCTTCTCCCATTTTTTATACAATCACCTAAAATTTTATTACTAGTTGGTTCACCTACTAAACAATAATTTATTTTTTCTTTTCTTTTTTTTAAAATTTGAACAATCTTTTTTGTGCCATCACAAGCACGAGATTCTTCATCAGAAGTCAATAAAAAAGAAATTCTTCCTTTATGAAAATTATATTTTTTAAGAAAATTTTCCGTAGCACAAATCATTGCAGAAATAGATCCTTTCATATCTGCAGAACCTCGACCAAACAAATAATCATTAATTACTATAGGTTGAAATGGATGAATTTTCCATTTTTTAATATTTCCAGCTGGGACAACATCAGTATGACCAACGAAAGTCAAAGTCTTTCCATGTCCTTTATATGCCCATAAATTACTGGTTCGATTAATTTTAATATTTTCTATAATAAAACCAATTTTTTTTAATTTTTGAGCTAAAATCTCTTGACAACCTAAATCAAGAGGACTAATAGAAGGAATTTTAATTAACTCTTTACTTAAATTAATAATAGAATTAAGCATAACTTCCTGACATAAAAATTTTTTATATATTATTTTGAATTAAAAATTATTTTTTGTTAATTAAAGAGATAGATTTTTTAACAATATTAGAGACAGTAAATCCAAATTTTTTAAATAAATCATTCGCAGGAGCAGATTCTCCGAAATTTTTCATTCCAATAATCATACCATCTAAACCAATATATTTATGCCAATAATCTGAAAAACTTGCTTCAATAACAATTCTATTTTTTATTTTTTCAGGCAAAACATATTCTTTATAATCTGAATCTTGATTATCAAAAACATCTGTTGAAGGTAAAGATACGACACGCACAGAATATCCTAATTTTATCAATTTTTCCGCAGATAAAACAGCTAAATGTAACTCTGAACCAGTAGATATTAAAATAATATCTAATTTTTTAGAACTATCAATTAATATATACCCTCCTTTTTTAATATTTTTAATTTGCATATTATCTCTTTCAATAAAACTTAAATTTTGTCTAGATAGAATTAAAGCTGTTGGACCATTTTTTCTTTCTATGGCATGTTTCCAAGAAAACAAAGTTTCTAAATAATCAGATGGTCTCCAAACACTCATATTTGGAGTAGATCTTAAATTCATTAATTGCTCTATTGGTTGATGAGTTGGACCGTCTTCACCTAAACCAATTGAATCATGTGTATATATTAAAATTTGTTGTGTTTTCATTAAAGCAGACATTCTTACTGCATTGCGTGCATATTCTAAAAATATTAAAAAAGTTGCTGTATAAGGAATCAAGCCGCCATGTTGTGAAATTCCATTTGCGATAGCTGTCATTCCAAACTCTCGCACACCATAATGAATATAGTTTCCAGAAAAATATTTATTAATTGATTTTGAACCAGACCATTTAGTTAAATTACTTGGAGCAAGATCAGCAGATCCACCAATTAATTCTAAAAGATAAGGACCAAAATATTCAATAATATTTTTTGAAGCTTGTCTAGTAGATATATCTTCTTTACATAATTTCAATTTTTTAACTAAATTATCAATAATTTCTTTCCAATTTTTCGGAAGAGATTTTTTCATACGACGTTTATATTCATTGGCTAATTTTGGATATTTCTTTTTATATTTTTCGAACATAATATTCCAAGACTGCTCTAATTTTTTTCCTTTTTTTTCAGCATTCCATTCTTTATAAATATAATCTGGTATTTCAAATTTTTTATATTTCCAATTTAAATTTTTTTTCGATAATAAAACTTCTTCCTCGCCTAAAGGAGCTCCATGAGCATCAGCTGTGCCAGATTTATTAGGTGATCCAAAACCAATTATTGTGTTACAAATTATAATTACTGGTTTATTTTTTATTTTTTTAGCTTGATTAATTGCATCAAAAATAGAATCTTGATTATGCCCATCTATGTTATCAATGACATACCAATTGTATGATTCAAATCTTTTTTTAACATCTTCAGAAAACCAGTCATCTAATTTTCCATCTATTGAAATATTATTTCTATCATAAAAAAGAACTAACTTCCCTAATTTTAAAGTTCCAGCTAAAGAACAAACTTCATGCGAAATTCCTTCCATTAAGCAACCATCACCAGCAAATACCCAAGTATAATGATCAACCACTTTATAATTCGGTTTATTAAAATACAAACCTAAAGTTCTTTCTGCTATAGCCATTCCTACAGATATTGCAATACCTTGTCCTAAAGGACCTGTCGTAGTTTCTATACCTGGAGTATATCCTATTTCAGGATGACCTGGAGTTTTCGAATGTAATTTTCTAAAATTTTTTAAATCAGAAATTTTTACATCATATCCTGTTAAATGTAATAAACTATATAAAAGCATAGATGCATGACCGTTAGATAAAATAAAACGATCTCTATTATCCCAAAATGGATTTTTAGGATTATGTTTTAAAAAATAACGCCATAAAACTTCTGCAATATCTGCCATTCCCATTGGTGTTCCTGGATGTCCAGAATTAGCTAATTGTACTGCATCCATACTTAATGCACGAATAGCATTAGATAAATTTTTTTTCAAAAACATTTTTTCTCCTATTATCAAATAATAAATTTAAAAAAAAAAAAAAAAAAAAAATAAATTATTTTCTTAAAAAATTAAAAATTTTTTAATACAATTTTTTCTAATATATCTTGATCAAGACTAAATTGCCGTATTCCTTCAGATAATTTTTCAACAGCCATAGCATCTTGGTTATGTAACCATCTAAATTCTGATTCAGATAGTCGATGTTTTGGATGTTGATATTTCTTGTTCGGTTTTTTTAATTTACAAAAAATTTTTTTAGTATTGCATTGCAAAAAACCTAATAATTCAGGAGAAATAGTTAAACGATCACATCCTGATAACTCTAAAATTTGATCAACATTTCTAAAACTTGCTCCCATAATAATTGTATTATAAGAATATTTTTTATAATATTCATAAATTTTTTTAACAGATTTTACTCCTGGATCATTTGAAGAATTATATATAATTTCTGGATATTTAGATTTATACCAATCATATATTCTTCCTACAAAAGGAGATATTAAAAAAACATTAGATTCTGCACAAGCTCGAGCTTGAGCAAATGAAAATAACAAAGTTAAATTACATTTAATATTATCTTTTTCTAAAAACTGTGCAGCTTTTATACATTCCCATGTTGATGCTAACTTTATTAATATTTTCGATCTTGGAATTCCATATTCTTGTTCATACATCTCAATAATTTTATGAGCTTTTAAAATGCTTTCTTCAGTATTAAAAGATAATCTTGAATCTACTTCACTAGATATAAATCCAGGTATTTTCTTTAAAATTTCTATTCCAATACTGACAATAATTTTATCTGTAGCATTAATGATCTTTTGTGTTTTATTTCCTCCCTTTTTATGTGCATAATTTATCGCATCTTTTAATAAATATTGATACTCTGGCATTTTTATGACTTTTAAAATTAAAGAAGGATTTGTTGTTGCATCATGTGGTTTATATTTTTCTATATTATTAATGTCGCCACTATCTACAACAACTTTTGTATAATTTTTTAATTGCTCTAATTGATTCATAAAATAAATTCACCTTTAATTAAAAAATAAAAAACATTATAATATTATATATTAACTTATTTTAATAATTATATTTTTTAAAAAAAATCATTTTTTATTTTTAAATTTTTTAAAAATCAAAACAGTATTAACACCTCCAAATCCTAAACTAATTAACATAACTGTTTTTAAAAAAATTTTGTAATATTGAGTTATAATTTTAATATCTTTAATTTTTGGATCTAAATTTTCTATATTAATGCTTGGAGCAATAAAATTATTTTCTAACATTAATAACAAAAAAATTATTTCATGTGATCCAGAAGCTCCTAAAGAATGGCCTGTCATAGATTTTGTTGATGAAATTAAAGGTAAATATTTATTTCTAAAAACTTTTTTTATAGCATTTAATTCGATAATATCTCCGATTTTTGTAGAAGTTGCATGCACATTAATACAATCTATTTTCATAAATTTCGAACCAATAGCATTTTTAATACATCTAATTATTCCTTTTTCCGAAGGAAAAAACATACTACTTCCATTAGAATTAGAACTATATGATATAATTTCTCCATAAATATGCGCTTTTCTTAATAAAGCAGAATCTAATTCTTCTAAAACAATTATTCCACTCCCTTCAGATATAACAAATCCATCACGATTCATATCATAAACACGAGAAGCATTCTTTGGAAAATTATTATATTTACTTGAAAGAGCATTAATCAGATCAAAAGAATAAGCAGTATCTAATGTCAATGCTTCTGATCCTCCGGCAAAAATTATATCTTGTTGCCCAGATTTAATTAATTCATATGCATGACCAACACAATTAGCTGATGTTGCACAAGCTGAACTAATCGAATAACTTAATCCATGAATTTTAAAACAAGTAGATAAACAAGCAGAAACACTAGAATTCATAACTTTAAATAAATAATAAATATCTAAATTATCAAAATTTTCATCAAAAATATTTTTTTTATAAAAAATATTTTTTTTAAATTCTAAAAAATTGTTTCTTGCAGAACAAAAACCTGTTCCGACAATTATCCCAACTTTTTCATTTTCTTGATATTCATTTTTTTTTAATCGAGAATCTTTTAAAGCATTTTTCATAGCAAAATATGCATACATAGTTTCCGTATTCATATATTTAAATATTTTTTTTTGTAGAATCTTTTGATAATTAAAATTTATTTTACCCCAAACATTACTTTTCATTCCTATTTTTTGCATTTCTTCTGAAAAAATAATTCCTGATCGTCCATTTTTTAAAGATTTTAAAACAGTTTTTTTGTTTTTTCCTATATTAGATAATACTCCCAAACCAGTAACTACAACTCTTTTCATATAATTCCTAATATTTTTTATATTTTTAAACAACAAAAAAATACATTTATACAAATATGATATAATTTTATAAAAAATAAAATATCTTAAATAAAAATGATAAAAAATTTTGGAAATCTTTTTATTGTACCAACACCAATAGGAAACATATCTGATATAACTTATAGAGCAATAGAAACATTAAAAAAAATTGATTATATAGCATCAGAAAATTATAAAAAAACATTAAGATTATTAAATAACTTTAATATCAAAAAACCAATAATATCTTTACATCAACATAATGAATTTAAAAATATAAAAAAAATTATCTCTAATCTTTTAAAAAAAAAAAATATCGCCTTAGTATCAGAAGCTGGAACACCTACTATTAATGATCCAGGATTTTTACTCATTCGAGAATGTCATTTCAAAAAAATTAAAATTATTCCTTTACCAGGTGCGTGTTCAATTATTACTGCTTTAAGTGCTTCCGGTATTCCATCAAACCGATTTTGTTTTGAAGGATTCATTCCATCTAAAAAAAAAGAACGTATAAAAAAAATAAAATCTTTAAAATTCGAAGAAAGAACAATAATTTTCTTTGAAACTGCGCGTAGAATTAAAAAAAGTTTAAAAGAATTATTAAAAGAATTTGGAGAAAATAGAAAAATAACAATAGCAAGAGAATTAACTAAATATTGGGAATCAATTTATTGTAATAAAATTTCTTATATATTTAATAAATATAAGAAAAATAAAATAATTTGTAAAGGAGAAATAGTTTTAATAATTTCAGGATACAATAAAAAAAAAAAAATTTCTGAAAAGATAAAAAAAACATTAAAAATTTTAAAAAAATATTTTTCTTTAAAAAAAACAGCATTATTAACATCCAAAATACATAAAATAAAAAAAAATTCTTTATATAAATACCTGTTAAAAAAACAAAATAATGACAAAAATAAAAAATTATTATAATATTTAAAATGAAGTTGACCAGACAATCGCTCTTTTTTAGAATATTAAAAAAATAAAAAGAGAGGAAAGTCCGGGCTCTATAGGACAAAAGAGCCAGATAACATCTGGGAGATGTCAATCTACGAAAAGTGCCACAGAAAATAACCACCAAAATATTAAATATTTTTGTTTATTTTAAATATTATTTAATAAACGGAAAGGGTGAAAAGGTGCGGTAAAAGCGCACCGTATAAATTGGTAACAGTTTATAGCTTCGGTAAACTCCTCTTTGAGCAAGGCCAAATATAGGTAAATACAGTATTTGTCCGTACTTAAACCTGGGTAGGCTGCTAGAACTAAATAGTGATATTTAGTCAAGATAAATGATTGTCTAAAACAGAACCCGGCTTATCGGTCAACTTCAAAAGAAATAAATTTTATATAATCATTATCCACTGAAATAAAAACTTTATTACAAAATTTATTCTACATTCCTGAAATATTTATTTCAGATATTAAAATTGATCCTGATTGTATACTTTTTCTTCTATCATAATCATTACTCATACAAACAATATTTTTATATATTTCTTTTAAATTTCCAGAAACAGTGATTTCACTAATAGCATGTTTAAAAGTTCCATTTTCTATCAAATATCCTGACGCGCCTCTTGAAAAATCTCCGTTTACTAAATTAAATCCATCTCCCATAAAATCTGTTATAACTAATCCAAAATTCATTTTTTGTAACAAAAATTCTAGTGCAATATTATTTTTTTGTAAAAAAATCCAATTATAAATACCGCCTGCATGCCCTGTATTCTGTAAATTTAATTTTCTTGCAGAATAAGAATTTAACAACCATGTCTGTAAAACTCCATTTTTTACAATAAAACGTGGTTTTGTCAAAGTTCCTTCATTATCAAAAGGAGCAGAATAAAGACCTCTCTTTATATGAGGATTTTCAAATATATTTAACCAAACTGGAAAGATAACTTTCTGTAAACTATTTAATAAAAAAGTAGATTTTTTATATACTTTATCTCCTTGAATAGCTTGTGCTAAACAATCAAATATTTCTGAAGATATATCCGAAATAAAAATAACAGATAATTTTTGAGTAGATATTTTATGTGAATTTAAACGCATTAAAGCTCTTTCTGAACATTTATTCCCTATATATTTCGGAGATTTTAAATCATTGAACTTTCTTGAAATAGAATAATAATAATCTCTTTCTTTTTTTTTCGAATGTCTCTCTTGAGAAATAGTACAAACAGATAAAGAATATTCACTAGATTTATATGTTTGAACAATTCCTTTCGTATTTCCAAAAGCAGTAATTTTTATACTAGAAGAAAAACAACTACCTTCTGTATTAATAATTCTTTTATCAAAGTTCAAAGCATATTTTTCAGTTAAACGAGCTAATTTTACTCCATCTTTTAGATCTAAAATAGAAAGATGAAATAAATCAAGATCTAATGCTTCATAAGAAAATAAATTAAATTTTGGAAGACCTGAATTATAATCAGGTGAAGTCAATTTAGCAATTTCAATAGCAGAATTTATAGTTCTTTTTAAAGATTTTATACTAATATCAGTTGATGTAACAGTTCCTTTCCTATGATTTAAGTATACAGTAATAGAAAAAAAAATGTCATCACTAAACTCTATATATTCTGTTAATCCATTTCTTACTGTTATAATATTATTATAAGTTTTTTGAATACATATATGAGAATCATCCACTTTCCCTTGAAGTTCAAAAAGAGCTTGAAAAATAATTTTTTTTAAAGTTTGTTCATCTTTTAAAATATCTTTTAATTCATACATTTATTACCCTTTCATTTTTGATTAATAATTTATTTATCCTGTAACATATTTTTTTATAAAAATTTTCAAAAATATTAAAATCTTCAATATGAACAATTCAAAAAAAAAAAAAAAAAAAAAAAAAAATAAAAAAAAATAAAAGTTCTAAAATTGCTATTATGATATGTAAAACATATAATGTAAAAAAAATTAATCTTTATTTTTATAAAAATTACAAGTATATAATATGAATATAAATAAAATACCATCTGGAAAGAAAATTCCAGAAAAAATATATGTAATCATTGAAATACAAGCTAATTCTTATCCAATAAAATATGAAATAAATAAAAAAAATAATATGCTTTTTGTTGATAGAATTATTCCTACAGCCATGTTTTATCCATGTAATTATGGATTTATTAATAAAACACTCTCTCTTGACGAAGATCCTTTAGATGCTTTGGTAATTACTTCTTACCCTTTACTACCATATTCTGTCATTGAATGCAGACCGATAGGTATGCTGAATATGCAAGACGAATCTGGATTCGATCATAAAATAATATGTGTTCCTACTAATAATGTTTGCAAAAAAAACAAAAAAATTAAAGAAGTAAAAGATCTATCAAAAAATTTATTAAAAAAAATAGAACATTTTTTTGAATGTTATAAAAAACTAGAAAAAGAAAAATGGACAAAAATTATAAAATGGGAAAATGCAAAACATGCAAAAAAAGAAATTTTATTATCCGTAAAGAGATATTCACAAAACACACGATAAATATTACAGAAAATAATTAATATATTATTGATTGAAAAATCAATATATAAAAATTTCTATATTAAAATTTAAAAAAAAAATAAATTAATAATATTTTATTATTTCTATCTATATCAAAGCTGTAAAAAATTTTATATAAAAAAATTTATTTTATGTAAATTTTTTTCAAGGAATAAACCATGCCAAAAATATGTCAAATTACTGGAAAAAAAAGTCTTTTTGGAAATAAAAAATCACATTCTTTAAATACTACTAGAAGAAAATTTAACATTAATTTAAAAACTCATAAATTCTGGATTGCTAAAAAAAAAAAATTTATTAAATTAAAATTATCTACAAGAGCTATTAGAATAATTAATAAAAAAAGTATTGAAAAAGTACTACAAGAAAACAAAATAAAACAATTGAAATAATACAAAAGGAATTCAAATGGCTAAAAAAATACGAGAAAAAATAAAATTAATATCCTCTTTAAATACTGGACATTATTATACAACAACAAAAAATAAAAGAAATACAACAAAAAAATTAGAACTAAAAAAATATGATCCGATTGCAAAAAAAAGAACTATATATAAAGAATATAAAATAAAATAAAATATTTTTGTTCACATAATCATAAAAAAATAATTTTCAAGAAATATTGAAAAATTCAAAAAAATTTTATTCAAATAGTATAAAAATGCTGTAGTATTTTTATACTATATTACTTTCTCAATCAAAAGAAACTCTTTTAAATAAAATCAAAAGTTAATACAAACATTTTATCACAATAAATTTTTAAGAAAGGAATAAAATAATATATTGAAAGATATAATAATAAAATCACTACAATTGAAGTTATAGGAAAAAGAACAGAATATATTAATACCTGAGGAAAAATTTTATTCAAATAGTATATAATTAAATTTATGCATAATAAAATCAAAATAAAAGGAAATATCATTTGTATACCGCTAAAAAAAACTACTTCAAATAATTGAAATCCTGAAAGTATAATACGAGAATAAACAAATTCACAATCAAAAGGAAATATATAAAAACTTTTTACAAGCATCATGATAATCCAAAAATGCCCATTCAATGATAAAAAAATAAAAATAAATAAAATATTGAAAAAACGCGATAAAACTGGAAAATTAGTACGATTTGTATTATCAAAAAAATTAAAAAAAGATAAACCAGTTTGTAAACCAGAAATTTCTCCTGCAATGTGAGTAATAGAAAAAATTAAATTTACACATAATCCAAAAAAAGTACCTACAAAAATTTGTACAAAAAAAACAATTAATCCAGATCGATGTGGAAATAACAAACTACACGATGGAATATAAAAAACGGTAACAAAACTTAATAAAACAGATAAATAAACTTTAATATATAAATTTAAATATTTATTAAAAAAAGGAATACTATAAAAAATAAAAAAAACTCTTATAGAAAGAAAAAAAATTATATTTATTAATACAATTAAATTGTACGAATTTTGCATATAAATTTATTCATATATTTATTCAGCAATAATATATATTATACTTTTAAACAAACTATTTATATATTGAATTAATACATCGATCATCCATGGACCAAAAAAAAATAAAATAATAAAAACAGTAATAATTTTTGGTATAAAAGATAAAGTTTGTTCATTAATTTGCGTAGCTGCTTGGAGAGTACTTATAATTACTGCAACAAAAAAAACAGAAAACAATAAAGGGCATGATAGTAAAAATAAAATTTTTATTGCATCCAAAAAAACATTCTTCATAAACATTTTATGTGAAAATACCTTTATCTTTAAAATCCTATCAAAAAAATATTTTTTTTTTCGTTTAATTTTTTATGTACGAAAACTATATACTAATGATTCCATCAGTAATTGCCAACCATTCGACATAACAAAAATAATTAATTTTAAAGGCAAAGAAATTGTCGAAGGAGGAACCATCATCATTCCTAAAGACATAAGAACACTCGAAACTAATAAGTCAATAATTAAAAAAGGAATAAAAATAGTTACTCCAATTTTAAATGCTGTTTTTATTTCATTCATAATAAAAGAAGGTATCAAAACACGGACTGGAACATCTTTAATATCTTTAATTGAATTTATATGCGCAAGTTTTGAAAAAAATAATAAATCTTTTTTATGCATTTGTTTTAACATAAAAACTCTTAATGGACACCAACTTCTCTGACATGCAACATCAAAAGTAATTTTTTTTTGTACATAAGGAACATAAGCTTTAGAATAAATTTTTTTAAAAACAGGTTCCATAATAAAAAAAGTTAAAAATAAAGATAAACTAATTAAAATATGATTAGAAGGAAGATATGGAGTTCCCATTGCGTTTCTTAATATTCCAAAAACTATTATAATTCTCGTAAAACATGTCATTGCTAACAGAAAAAATGGAAAACATGTTAATAAAAAAACAATGATAAAAGTTTTTATAGAAACAGTATTTTCAAATAAAAATGCATTATCTTTCCAGAAATTATTTATTACATCTAGATTATTTGCATAAGCTTGAGAAGGAAAAAAGCATAAAAATAAAAATAAAAAACTACGAAATATCATTATATTATTCTCAAAAATTTATTTTTTTAAAATACAGATAAATTATATTAAACAAGATATAATTTTTAAATTATTTTATTTTAAAAGTTATAAAAAACTTTTATTTTTATATTGAATAAAATATTTAATTTTAAAAATTAAAAATATTTATTTTCTTATTTTTTTTTTTATTCTTAATATATTTATCTAGCATTTAAATGCTATCAAATAATTGATTTCTTTACATAATGAAATCAATTATTTTGTAATCTTTAAAAATTTCAGAATTTTAATTATCCTATTATATTTTATATAATTTTATAGAAATTCATAAAAAAAACATTTCTTTCAAAAAATAAAATAATATCCTTTTTTATTTTATTTAATATCTATAAATTAACTTGAAAGTAATAAAATTAAAAATCATTTATTTATATAAATTTTTTAAAGAAAATTAGATTTTTATTTTTCTTTCATATTTTTATTTTGATAATATTGTGTAAAATCATGTATAACTTCTACTTTTTTATTATTCTTTATTTTTTGCATAAATTTCTTAAAAGAAACAAAAGAAGTCATAAATAAAACAGCAAAAAAAAACATTAAAAACCAAGGAAATAAAAGTATTTTTTTTTTTAAATATTTATCTTTCTCTACAGGAATATTCTTAAAAATAAACCCATTAGTATTAAAAAATCTACAATGTAGAATATTAAAAGATTCTCTTATAAATCTAGCAAAATTTATACTTTTTTTCATAATAGTATTAATATTTAAAAAACTTTTTAAATCTAAAAAATTATCTTTTTCTTGATACTTTATACTATTATTTCTGACACCAGTAATATGTAAAAATTGTGTACTTTTAATTTTTTCTTTTAAGACATCATATATTTGACAGCGCAAAGAACGAGTATGTATAACATTTTTTTTATTAGAACCTTGTAGTAACTGTATATTAAAATTATTATTTTTAAAAAAATTTACATTATTTTTTTTTAAATTAAAAAATTCTTTTTTGTTTAAACCCTTTATATTATAAACTGATCTTAATTTTTCTTCAATAAAAAAATAACACTCTGTAGGCATTTTATTACATGCATTTAGAATATCTAAATCACATTTTTTTTTTTCTATCAAGTGACTTTTATTACATTGATGAAAATCTATATGTTGAAATTTTGGATTATTTTGAAAAATCTTATCATCTCCATTATAAACATCACAATACTGATTCACAATAGTAATATTTTCTTTTTTTAAATTGAAAATACTATTTGATAATAAACAAATTATTGAATAATATAAATGAATATTTGATTGAATACTTTTGTCAATTGTAATAAAAACAGCTGCAGAAGAAAAACTATCTTTGTCAAGAAAGGGTGTATTTTTTACACAAACAAGATGAACACGCGCACTTTGAACAGCATGAAACTTTTCTATAGTACGAGAAAGTTCTCCTTCTAACGCTCGCTGATAATTTATTTCTTCAAGAAAAGAACTAGAACCAAATTTTTCTTGATCTAATAACTCAAATCCTGGAAGATTTTCATTATTTAAATGCATATCATTCAGATGAGCATAAAATACATCTATTTTATCTGAAGGAATAGACAAAAAATCATACTGAAATGAATATTTATATGGAATCTTTAAACTCTTTAATTGTTTAAAAACTTTTTGAACATTATACCTTTCAGATAAATTCTTATATACAATAATATAGTTCGATCTTTTTACTAAAAAAAAAGAAAAAGAAAAAATAATTACACTCAAAAATATAAATAAAATAAATATTTTTCTATTTTTTGTAAAATAAAAAAAAATATTTTTATATAATTGTTTAATCTTTGAATTTTCATGATCTATAGAATTATTTTTCATGATTTTTAAATAACCTAAGTCAAAATATATTATAGAATTAATTGTGTATAAACAATTATTATAATAAAATATTTAAAATAAATTGAAATATCAATTTTAAAATTTATATTTTTTAATGTATCCATGTTATAATTATTATATTAATACAAAAATTTTTATTTTTAAAGGAATATATGTATATAAATAAATATCATTATATTTTTAATATAAAGAATAATTATTTAAAAAATCAATTCATTCAAAATGAAAAAATAAATTGTAATAAATTTTCTGAATATATAAAAAAATCGTTAAAAAATGAAATGAATACATTTACTTTCATTACAAATGAAATGAATAATTTTAGTATTAATCAAAAAAACAAAAATTGTATAAAAAATATAATAGATACTTGTCAAAAATCTCATATTTCTTTAAGAAATTTAGAAAAAATCGAAGATACACTAATTTCTACGTATCATGAAATAATGAATATACAAATATAAAAAAATTGACAATCTTGTACTATAAGTATATTTTTAGTACAAGATTTTTTTAAAAAAAGTATTATTTTCTAATAAATTTTATATACAACTTATAAAAAAAAATTTATAAAATTACACTATAAAAAAAATTCATTATAAATATTTAAAAAATTTTTTAACCTAGATAAAGATTTTTCTTTTCCTAAAAAAAACATAACCTTATTTATTCCAATAGAATTAGATTTTCCAACTAAAGCAACTCTCATAGGATAAATAATATCCTTTATTAATACATTAAATCTAATTGATAATTTCTTTATAATTTGAAAAATTTCTTGCATATTCCAATTAGAAAGACCTAAAAACTCTTTATAAGATTGTCGTAAAATTTTTAAAGATTGCAAATTAAAATAATTATTTAAATATTTTTTATCATATTCTATAAAAATATCTTTATAAAAAAAAGATACTTCATGAAATAAATCAAGAATTGTTGAAACACGTGAAGAAAAAACTGAAATTACATCTGATAAACGAGGACCTTGTGTAAAATCTATATTTTTTTTTTTAAAAATTTTTATTATGAGATTGGTAATTTTACTTTTTTTCAAAGAATTTATATAATATTTATTAATCCAAAGTAATTTTTTACCATCAAACACACTAGAAGATTTAGTCATCGATTTAAAATTAAATAAATCAATCATTTCCTTCAAACTAAAAATTTCTTTGTTTCCTCGTGACCAACCCAAACGAACAATATAATTTAAAATTGCTTCAGGTAAATACCCTAATTTTTTATATTTCAATACACTTAATAAATTATTTCTTTTAGAAAGATTTTTTTTATTACTATTTAAAATCATAGATAAATGCGCATAATTTGGTATTTTTGCTCCTAAAGCATTCAAAATATTTATTTGACGTGGAGTATTATTAATATGATCTTCTCCTCTTATGACATGAGTAATTTCTGAGTCCATATCATCAATAACTACACAAAAATTATATGTAGGAATTCCATTTTCGCGCTGAATAATTAAATCATCTAATTCTATATTTTTTACAACAATTTTCCCTCTAATCATATCATGAAAAGTAACTTCACCAGATAAGGGATTTTTAAATCTAACAACATATTTTTGTAAAGTATGAAGATTTTTTTTTAAATTTCTACATGCTCCATTATATTTTGTTTTAATTCCTCGCAAAGATTGTATTTTTTTTACATAATTTAACTGATCATTTCCACAATAACATTTATATGCCAAATCTTGAGATAACATAAAATTAATAATTTCTTGATAACGATGTATCTTTTTACTCTGAAAATAAGGACCTTCATTCCAATTTAATTTTAACCATTTTAATGTATCAATAATATTTTTAGAAAATTTTTTACAAGATCTTGATGTATCTGTATCTTCAATGCGTAATATAAAAACTCCATTATTTTGTTTAGCATATAACCATGAGTATAAAGCAGTCCTAATATTTCCAAAATGTAATTCTCCAGATGGACTAGGAGCAAAACGCGTTTTAATTAACATAATTTATTTTATTAATAAATATAATTTTATTTTTCATTAAAAATATTATATAATAAATAAAAAAAATAAAAAATTTAAATAAAATTATTTTTTATTTACAAAGGTGATTAGCTCAGTTGGTAGAGCGCCTCTCTTACACGGAGGATGTCGGCGGTTCGAATCCGTCATTACCTAATTTATTTTAATGGGTCGTTAGCTCAGCTCGGTAGAGCAGTTGACTTTTAATCAATTGGTCGCAGGTTCAAATCCTGCACGACCCAAAAAATTTTTTGGAATTTTTTTCAATAAATCATTTTCATTTATTATTTTTACACCTGAATTTTTAGCGTAATCTAATTTTTTTCCTGGATTTTGACCTCTAATAACTAAATTAACTTTTTTTGAAAAACTATATTGAAGAGTCGCACCTAAATTTTCTAATATCTTAAATAAATTTCTTCTAGTAAAATTTTTTAAAACTCCTGTTATTAAAACTTGTTTATCTAAAAAAAAAGAAGATTTTTTTTCTTTATGAAAATTTTTTTGAGAAAAAAAAATATTAATTTGACAATTTTTCATCAGTTTTTTAATTATCATTTTATTATGATAACTATTTATAAAACGCAAAAAATTTTTTGCTGTAATTTCTCCAATACCATTAATTTTAATAAGATCTTTTTTTCTAGAATTTAAAACATTATTTATACTTTTAAAATGCTTTGCTATTTTTTTAGATGCTATTTCCCCAATACCTAAAATACCAAAAGATAAAATAAATTTTTCTAAAGAAATTGATTGAATTTTTTTAATAGATTTTACAATACTTGTGGCGGTTTTTTCTCCTACATTATTTAAATCATTTAAAGTTTTTATATCTAATTGAAAAAAATCTATCGGATTTTTAAAATTTAATTTATCTACTAATTGATTAATAATATTTGGACCGAGATCCTGTATTTCAAAAGACTTTTTAGAAAAAAAATATATTAAACGTTTTTTAATTTGAGATTTACAAAAAAAATAATTTTTACAAACAGTTTTTCTATTATTTAAATTTTTTAACAAATTTTTACAAGAAGGACATTTTTTAGGAAAAATTACCTGAACGTTTTCTTTTTTAAAACATGTAATTTCTTTACTAATAATTTTCGGTATTACATCTCCAGATCTGCAAACAATAATTTTATCTCCAATATGTAAATTTAAACTTTCTAAAAAATTTTTATTATATAAAGTAGCTTTCTCTATTTTAATTCCAGAAATATAGATCGGAATAAAATGCGCGACAGGAGTCACAATTCCAGTTCTTCCAACATGAAAAGTCACTTTCTTTAAAATAGTTTTTTTTTCTTGATTAGGGAATTTATATGCAATAGCCCAACGCGGTGATCTAGATCTCATTCCAATTTTCTTTCTTAATCTTAAATCATTAACTTTGATAACAATTCCATCTACATCAAATTCCAATAAAGAGCGCTTATTTTGAACTTTCGAATAAAATTTTAAAATCTTTTCATAAGATGATGAAAAAAAAATTTCCGGACTAATACTAAATCCCCATTTTTTAATTTTACAAAGAATATCATAATAACTATTATGTAAAAAAAAATTAAACATCTCAAAACCATGACAAAAAAAAACTAATTTTCTATTAACAAAATTTTTTAAATTTTTTTGACGTAAAGATCCAGAAGCTAAATTTCGAGCACTAGAAAATACATTTTTTTTTAAAAAAATGTTTTTTTTATTTAAATTTTTAAAATCTTTCTTGGAAATTAAGACTTCTCCACGAATTTCCATTAATTTTGGAATAATTTTTGTATTTATTTTTTTAGGTATAGATTTTATTAAAAAAATATTTTTTGTAATATCCTCTCCTTTTACTCCATCTCCTCTTGTAGAAGCTTTTTTTAAAATTCCATTTTCATAAATTAAATTTACAGCAACTCCATCTAATTTTAACTCACAAGTAAAATCTATTAATTGATCTTTTTTCTTATATTTTAAAATTTTTTTATGAAAGGTAAAAAACTCATTTTTTTTAAAAATATTTTCTAACGACAACATAGGTGTTAAATGTCGATTTAACAATAAATTAGAAAAAATTTTTGAACCAACAATTTGCGTAGGAGAATTACTTTTTCTTTCTTTATATTTTTTTTCAAGAAATTTTAATTTATTAAACAAAAAATCATATTCATGATCTGAAATAATGGGATTATCCAAACAAAAATATAAATAATTATGATAAATTAAAGTTTGTTGAAGGAATCTTATTTCTCTTTTTATTTTATTCATTTGAAATTTTATAATTCATACTTAAGAAAATTATATATTATTCTAAAAAAATATATTTTAAAAATTTTTTTAAAAAAATTATCTCTTTTAAAGTTTAAAAATTTTTTATAAATCCATCTCAATTCTAATCTCTACAAAAAATTTTTATTTTTTTGTAAGAATTTCAATATTAATGTTAATATAAAATTTATTCATTTTTAAAATAAATAAAAATTCTACAAATTTTTTTTAAAAATATTTTTTTTAAATAATATAAAAAAATTAAAAAAAAATAAAAATTTTAATCAAGGAAAACCCTAAAAATGGTTGAAAAAAAAATATATATTAATTCACCAAATGGTTTGCACACTAGACCGGCAGCTCAATTAGTGAAAGAAGCAAAAAAATATACTTCTACAATTACAATAACATCCAATGGAAAAAAAGCAAACGCAAAAAGTTTATTTAAATTACAAACATTAGGATTAACTCAAGGAAGTATGATAATTTTATCTGCTGATGGATCAGATGAACAAGAAGCTATTAAAAAATTATCTACTCTAATTAAACAACTCGTATAAATACTCATTTATTAAAAATAAAAATTTTATTTCATTAATTAAATTTTTTGTAATATTTATATATTATTAATCACTAATAATTTATTTTATTCAAAGGTAATGTCATGATTTCAGGAATTCCAGCATCACCAGGCATTGTTTTTGGAAAAGCTCTTCTTTTCAAAGAAAAAAAAATAAAAATTAATTTAAAAAAAATTTCCAAAAAAAATATTAATATAGAAATTAAAAAATTTTTTCAAGCAAGAGAAAAATCAAAAAAACAGTTAAAAGAAATACAACATCAAGCAAAAAAAAAATTTGGAAAAGAAAAAGCATCTATTTTTGATAGTCATATATTAATATTAGAAGACGAAGAACTAGAGAAAGAAATCATTTCTTTAATTAAAAAAAAATTCATAACTTCTGATTATGCAGTAGAAAAAATAGTCCAAGAGCAAATTACATCATTAGAAAAACTTCAAGATGAATATTTAAAAAATAGAGCAATAGATATTCGTGATATAGGAAATAGATTATTAAAAAACCTCCTTAATATACCTATTATTGATTTAAATAATATCCAAAAAAAAATAATCCTTATAACTAAAGATTTAACTCCATCTCAAACCGCACAAATGAATTTTAAAAAAATACTTGGTTTTATCACAGACCTAGGAGGAAAAACTTCTCATACGTCTATTATGGCTAGATCTTTAGAAATACCAGCTATTGTAGGAACTGGAAATATTACAAAAAAAATAAATAATAATGATTATATAATACTTAATAGTATTAATAATGAAATTATTATCAATCCATCAAAAAAACAAATTACACAATTTAAAATAATACAAGAAAAAAACTTTAAAAAACAAAAAAAATTAATTTCTTTAAAAAATATTCAAGCAATTACGAAAGATGGAAAAAAGATAAAAATAGGTGCAAACATAGGAAATTATGCTGATACTATTGGATCAAAAAAATATGGCGCAGAATGTATTGGTCTTTACAGAACAGAATTTTTATTTATGGGTAGAAATAATTTTCCTTCAGAAGAGGAACAATTCCTAGCTTATAAAAAAGTTGCTCAAAAAATGAATGGAAAACATATAATTATTCGAACTATGGACATTGGTGGAGATAAAAATCTTTCATATATGAATTTTCCAAAAGAAGAAAACCCATTTCTTGGATGGAGAGCAATTAGAGTATCTATTGATAAAATTAAAATTTTACATGATCAAATTAAAGCCATTCTCCGCGCCTCTGCATTTGGAAAATTTAAAATAATGTTCCCAATGATTATTTCAATAGAAGAAATTCATTTCTTAAAAAACGAACTACAAAAAATTAAAAAAAAATTAAAAAAAAATAAAATTAATTTTGATGAAAAAATAGAATTAGGAATAATGATAGAAACCCCTTCATCTGCTATAATTTCAAAATATCTTGCAAAAGAAGTTGATTTTTTTAGTATTGGAACTAACGATTTAACACAGTATACATTAGCTGTAGATCGTGGAAATGAAATTATTTCTGATTTATACCAACCCATGAGTCCCGCTGTTTTATATTTAATTAAAAAGGTAATTAAAGAATCACATAAAAAAAATAAATGGACTGGAATCTGCGGAGAATTAGCAAGTAATGAACAAGCTATTTCTTTATTAATAGGAATGGGAATAGATGAACTAAGTATGAGTTCAATTTCTATACCAATTATTAAAAATATTATTCGAAAAATTAGTTTTAAAAAAGCAAAAATATTAGCAAAAAAAGTATTACAAAAATCTACAGTGAGTGAAATTAAAACATTACTTAATAAATTTAATACAGAACATCATTTATTATGAATAATAATAAATAAAAATAGGAGAAAATAATGAGCTTTATTTCAAATTTTTTTAAAAAAAAAGATGCTCATTTAGACAATAAAATAAAAATTTTTGCTCCAATTTCAGGTGATATAATTCCTATTGAAAATGTTCCAGATGTAGTTTTTTCAAAAAAAATAGTAGGAGATGGAATAGCCATTAATCCTACTGGAAATAAAATTGTTGCACCAATAGATGGAAAAATAGGAAAAATTTTTCATACTTTACATGCTTTTTCAATTGAATCTCCTCATGGAATTCAAATTTTTGTACATTTTGGAATCGATACTGTTAAATTAAAAGGCAATGGATTCAAAGCTTTCATAAAAGAAAATCAAAAAATAAAAAAAGGAGAATTAATAATTAAAATAGATTTAGAACTATTAAAAAAAACAGCAAAATCTGTTATTACTCCTGTAGTCATATCAAACATAGACGAAATAAATATTATAAAAAAAAAAACAGGATATATTGTTGCAGGAAAAAATGTAATTATGTATGTCAAAAAAAAATAAAAAAAATATCTAAACGGCGTTTAATCGCCGTTTAAAAATATTTTATAAATAAAAAATTTATAAATATATATTATTCAATTTTCAAATAAATTATTTTATTAAAATATTTTTTTTTAAATATGAAATATCTTTAAACAGAATTTAGATAATTAAAAAAATTCTCAACCTATAAATATCTAATACAAATGTTCTTAATCTAATCAACTCTTGATTAATCCATAATCCTGTAAAACCTTGTTGAATAATAAATTTCACAGAAACAGAATTTAAAATAAAAAAAATTATTTTTAAAAAAATACCAATTTTATTTTTTTTACAATTATTTTTACATTTTGAAAAAAAAATACAAAAATCACTTAAAACTCCAATTTTTAAAATAATAATTGGATTTCTCCAAACATTTATACGATTAAACAATAAAATAATGTTGTAAGAAGATTCAGAAAAAATATTATGTAAAAAAAAATAATTATTTGCTATATGTACCGATAAATTCCTAATAAAAATAGGAACATCTAATCTAGACAACATATTTTTGATTAAAATATCTTTAAAAATATCTTTATATACAAAATTTTTATTTTTTTTAATAAAAAAATTATAATAAACTAAAAATTGACAAAAAAAAGAAAACCTCAAATCTATTTCAAAATTATTTTTTGAAAAAGAAGATAAAGAAAAAAGAAATTGCTCACCTAAATTATAATTTTTAAATAAAAAATAATTAATTTTATATAAATAATCAATTTCAGGGAATAATATAGATAATGCATTACATCTTTTTAGAACAGAAAAATATACATGAGGAGTTTGAGTCACAAGAGCTTTTTTTGTCTCATTCCAAACTCTATGAGAAGTTAAAAAAGAAAGTTCACGATTTTGAACCATTTTTTTCATTAAATACATTGTTTTATTGACTATAATAAACCCTAAATGTGCAAATTTTGCTGAAAACCTAGCTACTCTTAATATCCTTAAAGGATCATCTTGAAAATTTTTAGAAATATGCCTTAATAATCTTAACTTAAGATCCCTAATTCCATTGACAGGATCAATAAAATCTCCATTTTTATCTTGAGCAACAGCATTAATAGTCAAATCTCTTCTTAATAAATCTTGATATAAAGTAATTTTTTTTGAATAACTTGTTTTAAAACCTGTATAACCAAAACCGAATTTTTTTTCTGTTCGTGCTAATGCGTATTCTTCAAATGTTTTAGGATGTAAAAATACAGGAAAATCTTTTCCTACTTGCTTAAATTTTTTTTTAATCAATTCTTTAGGAGTAGATCCTACAACAACCCAATCCCTATCTTTTATAGGTAAATTTAACAAAAAATCTCTTACAGCACCTCCAACTAAATAAACTTTCATATACCATCCTGACAAATTATCTTTCAAGAATATAATATATCTTCATAAAAATAAAAAATAGTGTATGTAAAAAAAATTAATTCAAAATTCTTAAATTTTTTTAGAATAAAAAAAATTAATTATATATTTTTAATTTTGGATTCACTTTAATTTTACGATGAGAATAAACTTTATTTAACTGAAAATTTAACATACCTAAATATGCTATCATAGCTGCATTATCTGTGCAAAATTTAGGATTAACAAAAAAAACTTTTCCATAACATGAAGAAACCATTTTTTTAAGTTTTTTTCTTAATAAATTATTAACACTAACTCCTCCAGCAACAACCAAACGAACTAATTTAGTTTTTTTTAAAGCTAATTTTGCTTTAAAAACTAACACATCGGTTATAGATTCTTCAAAAGCATTAGAAACATCTGCTACAAACTGAAAATCTAGAATAGATCTTTGATTAATAAAATTTATTACTGAAGTTTTTAAACCAGAAAAACTAAAATTTAAATTAAACTCATTTAACATAGGTCTAGGAAAAATATATTTTCTAGACACTCCAAATTTTGAAATTTTCGAAATCTCAGGACCTCCCGGATAATTTAAATGTAAATTTTTTGCTATTTTGTCAAAAACTTCGCCTGCACTATCATCTAAAGATTTTCCTAAAATACTATATTTTCCAAATTTATGAGCATAAATTAATTCAGTATGTTTACCAGAAACTAACATTCCTATAAATGGAAATATTGGACATTCCCTCCCCATCATAACAGAAATTAAATGCGCTTCCATATGATTTACCAAAACATTAGGAATATTTAAAGAATACGCTAAAGATGCTCCAAAAGTAGCTCCAACTAACAATGATCCTATTAATCCAGGACCATAAGTATAAGCCACAGCATCAATTTTTTTAAAATTTATCTCTCGATTTTGCAAAATTTTATTGGTTAAATTTACAATATTTAATGTATGTTCTCTAGCAGCTATTTCAGGAACAATACCACCATATTTATTATGTATTAATGATTGATGTAATGTTTTATTAAAAATTAATCCATCCTTTGCATCATATATCGCAATTCCTGTATCATCACATGAAGTTTCAATACCTAAAATTTTCATATTATCTTCAAGTATTATGTAAATAATATTTATTATACCTGATTTCAAATGATAAATTTGATAAACTACTTAAATCAATAAAAATAAAACAAAAAAATAAGGAAAAACATGCCAATAATTAAAGTACGTGAAAATGAACCATTTGATGTTGCTTTAAGAAGATTTAAAAGATCTTGTGAAAAAGCTGGAATATTATCTGAAATACGTAGAAGAGAATCTTATGAAAAACCGACTACAGCAAGAAAAAGAGCAAAAGCAGCAGCAATCAAAAGATTATCAAAAAAACTCTGTAGAGAAAATTTAACTAGAAAACGTATGTATTAAAAAAAATTTACCTACATAATAAAACCCGTTCATATTTCTAATACGAACGGTAATTCATTTTATTCTTTTTAAAAATTATTTGAAACATATGACTCAAAAAATTTCAAAAACATTTATTACTGAAGTATTGTTAAAAACAAATATTATCGATCTAATTAAATCTAAACTAGATTTAAAAAAAAAAGGTAAAAACTATCAATCAAAATGTCCTTTTCATGAAGAAAAAACTCCTTCTTTTATTGTAAATCATGAAAAGCAAATTTATCATTGTTTTGGATGTAATGCACATGGAAATGCAATCGATTTTTTAATGAATTATGATGGATTAACATTTATGGAATGTATAGAAGAATTATCGATGTTAAATAATATATCTATACCATATACCAAGAATAATGATAAATTTTATCAAAAATATGAACAAAAAAAAAAATTATATAATTTAATGGCCGATATATCAAACATATATTGGAAAAATTTAAAGAATAAAAAATCTAAAAAAAAAATAGATTATATTAAAAAACGAGGAATAAAAAAAAAAATATTCAATTTATTTTTATTAGGTTATTCAAATTCATTAACAACAAAAAAAATATTAAATATATCTAAAAATTATACTATTCAAGATTTCATTCAAACAGGAGTTATAAACATAAATTATTCTGGAAAAAAATATGATAGATTTTATAAAAGAATTATATTTCCTATCAGAAATCAACATGGGAAAATAAATGGTTTTGGTGGAAGATTGATCAAAGAAAATGAAAAATTTCCAAAATATATAAATTCTCCAGAAACAAAAATATTTCATAAAAAAAAACAAATATATGGAATATATGAATTAAAAAAAAAAAATAATTTGAAATATTTAATTGTCGTAGAAGGTTACTTTGATGTAATTCTTTTAAAGCAATGGAAAATAAATAATGTAATTTCAATATTAGGAACATCTTGTACAGTAGAACATTTAAAAAAAATGTTTAATATGACTAAAACTATTATATTTTGTTATGATGGAGATCAAGCAGGAAGACAAGCATCATGGCAAACTTTGATAAAATCTCTACCGTATTTAGATGGAAAAAAATCTTTAAAATTTATATTTCTTCCTAAAAATGAAGATCCAGATTCAATTATCAAAAAAGAAGGAAAAAAATCTTTCAAAAAAAGAATAAAAAATGCAATATATATGTCAGAATACTTTTTTCAAAAAATTTTAAAAAAATATGATATAAAAACAGTAGAAGGAAAAAAAAATTTTTTTTATGATGCAATATCTTTAATAAAAAAGATACCAAATCTAACTTATCAATTTTTTTTATATAAATCATTAAGAGAAAAAATTGGAATATTTAATCATCATAATTTAAAAAAAATTATTGAAAAAAAAAATACATATAAAAAAAAAAAATATAGTTTAATGAGAATTTTAGTTAGTTTAATTATACAAAATCCTCAACTTCATCAATTAAATATTAATTTTTCAAAAATTTCTAAAATTAAAAACAAAGGAATAAAGATATTCTCAAAAATAATTAAAATATGTAAAAAAAAAAAAATATTAAATACAGGAATTTTGTTAGAAGAATATAGAAATAACAAAAAATATTATATTATAAAATATTTATCTAATTGGAAAAATCTAATTTCCCAAAATAAAATAAAAAAAACATTTCTCGAAATAATTAATTTTCTATATATTCAGAAATTAAAAAAAAAAATTAAAAAATTACTTTCTAAAGAAAAAAATAAAAAACTTACAAAAAAAGATAAAATAAAAATTTGGATCCTAAAAAAAAAAATACTTCAAAAAGAAAAAACTTTAAAAAAAAACTTTTAAAATTATAAATAAATAAATTAAAAGTTTCAAAAGAAAAATTCTATCTCATTTAAATAAATAGAATGGGTATTATCTTATGGATAAAAACCAAAAATCACAGCTAAAATCCCTTATTAATCATGGAAAAGAAAAAGGATTTTTAACTTTTTCTGAGATTAACGACCATTTACCAGAAGATATGCTTGATTCAGAGCAAGTTCAAGATATCTTGCAAATGATTAATGAAATGGGAATTGAAATAGTTGAAAAAGTTCCTGATTCTGACGATTTAATTATTCATCCTAATAATAATGATACTGATGAAGAAACAGTGGAAGCTGTTACACAAGTTCTATCAAACGTTGAAACAGAACTAGTGCGTACAACAGATCCAATACGTATGTATATGCGAGAAATGGGAACAGTAGAATTATTAACTAGAGAAGGTGAAATAAAAATCGCTAAAAAAATTGAAGAAGGAATTAAAGAAGTTCAATCATCAGTTTCTGAATATCCTAAATCTATAAAATATTTATTAAAGCAATATGATTATATTAAATCTGGAAAAATAAAAATTTCAGACGTAATAATAGGATTTTTAGATCAAAAAAAATCACAACCAAATAACAATTCTAAAAAACAAAAAAATTCAATACAAAATACTCAAGAAATAAATTCTATTAAAATAGACCAAATAAAAAATAATGAAGATGAAATTGATCCAGAATTAGCAAAAAAAAAATTTTTAGAATTAAAAAAACAATATATTATTACACATAATACAATTAAAAAAAAAAATAGAAACCATAAAGACTCTATTAGAGAAATTAAAAAGTTATCTTTAATATTTAAACAATTTAAATTAGCTCCAAAACAGTTTAATTATTTAATTAAAAATATGCGTCGTATTATAAAAAAAATTCGCAAACATGAAAGAAATCTAATGAAATTATGCATAAAAAAATGCAAAATTCCAAAAAAAATATTTATTAAACTATTTTTAGAATATGAAACAAATAAAAAATGGCTAAAAATAGTTAAAAAAATGAATCATAAATGGGCTAAAAAATTATTAAAAATAGAAAAAATAATAAAATATAGAATAGATAAATTAATTAAAATTGAAAAAAAAATTGATCTCACTATTAGCCAAATAAAAAATATCAATAAAAAAGTTATCATTGGAGAGAATAAAGCGAAATACGCTAAAAAAGAAATGGTCGAAGCAAATTTAAGATTAGTAATTTCTATTGCAAAAAAATATACAAATAGAGGATTACAGTTTTTAGATTTAATTCAAGAAGGAAATATTGGTTTGATGAAAGCAGTTGATAAATTTGAATATCGTCGAGGATATAAATTTTCAACATATGCCACTTGGTGGATCAGACAAGCAATCACAAGATCAATCGCGGATCAAGCAAGAACAATAAGAATACCAGTACATATGATAGAAACAATTAATAAATTAAATAGAATATCTAGAAAAATTTTACAAGAAATAGGAAGAGAACCAACACCAGAAGAACTTTCAGAAAAAATGTTTATTTCAGAAGAAAAAATTAGAAAAGTTTTGAAAATCGCAAAAGAACCAATATCTATGGAAACTCCAATTGGAGACGATGAAGATTCACATTTAGGAGACTTTATTGAAGATACATCTCTTGAACTCCCATTAGACTCAGCAACATCAAAAAGTTTAAAACATGCAACAAATAATATTTTATCCAGTTTAACTCCAAGAGAAGCAAAAGTTTTACGTATGAGATTCGGAATTAATCTTAACACAGATCATACGTTAGAAGAAGTTGGTAAACAATTTGATGTAACTAGAGAAAGAATCAGACAAATAGAAGCTAAAGCATTAAGAAAATTAAGACATCCTAGTCGATCTGATATTTTAAAAAGTTTCTTAGATGATTAAAGATCTAATTAAATAAATAAAATTTTTTATAAAAATATCGTTAACAATAATTTCATAAGATTATTGTTAACAAAACAAAATTTTATATAAAAATTTTTAATTTCTATAAATAAATTTATTCAGATTTTTTTTGTAAATTAGCTTTACTAAAAGCTAAATCAAAATTTATAGGTTCTAAATTTAATTGTGGAAAACCAGCTTTTATAGTTAAATTCGAAACAGATTCACGTGCATATGGAAAAAGAATAGTTGGACAATATGCACCTAAGCAATGAGTTAACTTTTCTTTTGACATCCCGCAAATGTAAAATATACCAGCTTGATGAATTTTACATTGAAAAATTGTTTTTAATTCAATTTTTACTTCTATAAAAACTTGCAAAATAACATTAAATAAATCATTTTCAAGATTATTACACACAGTATTTAAATCACAAGAAATTTTTGGATTCCATTTCTCTTTAAAAATATATGGAGAATGAGGAGATTTAAAAGAAACACTTTTTATATAAATTTTCTGAATTTGAAATTTTGATTCAGCATCTTTTTTTTTTATTTTTTTGTCTAACATAAGAAATCTCTTATAAAAAATCAATTAATTATAACAAACATATATTAATTAATAATTAATTTTTAAAATATATTTAAAAAAAATTTAATTTATAATTCAGTTAATTTCATACAATAAAACTTCTTGCGAAACATAAAAAAATAAATTACAAATATATATTTTAATAAAATTAATATAATAAAACTATTTTTAACAAAGTAAATTTGTAAAAAATTAAAAAAATACAAATATACATTAATTTACAAAAAAAAATTCTATCAGACATAGTCTAAGTAAAAAATCATATATATTCAAACTTAAAAAATACATAAAAATTTATTTTTATGAAAATAATTCTAAAAATTGTATATAAATTAAAAATTTTAAAAAAATTTCCAAAAAAAATAATATTTGTATTATATATAAAAAAATTTCTAAAATTTTTTATAAAAAATTTTAATTTTTAACAATCTTCTTGAAAAAAAATTTTAAAAAATGAAAAAAAATAAAAATTATATTAAATCTTAAATTTTTATTTCTTTCCGTTTTCTTAAAACATATTTTTGAGCATAAGCAATAGATTTTAATACCTGTTTTTGAGAAGTTCCACCATGAGAATTTCTTTTATTTAAACAACTTTCTAAATTAATATTTTGATATATATTATCATCAATTATAGAACAAAATTTTTTAAAATCTTTTAATGTAAGTTGTAATAAAGATTTATTATTTTTTATTGCATAAAGAACAATTTTTCCAGAAATTTTATGTGCATCTCTGAAACTTACTCCTTTCTCAACTAAATAATCAGCTAAATCAGTAGAATTTGAATACCCTTTTTCAGATGCTTCTCTACAAATTTTACTATTTAATTTTATCCCTAAAATAACTATTCTTGACATTTTTAAACAATTTATCCAAACCTTTAAAGCAGAAAACAAACATTCTTTATCCTCCTGCATATCTTTATTATATGCTAAAGGTAAACCTTTTAAAATAACTAAAATATTTAATAAATCACCATAAACCTTCCCTGTTTTCCCTCTGATTAATTCTAAAGAATCTGGATTTTTTTTTTGTGGCATTAATGAAGAACCAGAAGTCACCGCATCAGATAATTCAATAAAATTACATTCTCCAGAATTAAAAAAAATTAAATCTTCAGAAAATCTTGATAAATGCATCATACTAATAGAAGCAATGGATAAAAGTTCTACAATATAATCTCGATCAGATACACTATCCAAACTATTATTACTTGATTTTGAAAAACCCATATATAACGCTAATTTTTTTCTATTTATCTTCCATCCCGTTCCAGCTAAAGCACCAGAACCTAATGGACTAACATTTAATCTCCGTAAACAATCTTTCAAACGAGAGAAATCTCGTTTTAGCATTTCAAAATATGCTAAACACCAATGAGAAAATATGATAGGTTGTGCTTTTTGTAAATGAGTATATCCTGATATAATAGAAGAAATATTTTTCTCAGCTAAATTAATAAGAGATTCCTGAAAATTAATAATTTTTTTTTGTACAGTTATAATTGCTTTTTTACACCACAATTTTAAATCTGTTGCAACTTGATCATTTCTACTTCTTCCAGTATGAATTTTCTTACCTATATCTCCTAAAATATAAATAAGTCTTTTTTCTACCCATGAATGTATATCTTCAGAATCACTTAATAAAATTTTTTTTGGATCATTTTTCACTTCGCGAAAAATTAAATTTAATGTTGTTTCTATTTTTCGTTGTTCTTCATGTGTAATTATTTTACTATCTAAAAGGATTTTCGACCAAGCTATGGATCCTTGAATATCATATTTAATTAAAATAAAATCTATTTTTAAAGAATTATTAAACTCTTTAAAAAATTTATCTTGTTTTTTAATAAACCGTCCACCCCAAAGAGTCATATCATTATCCAAAATAAAAATTTATTAATAAAATTAACTTATCATATAATTTTTTTATATTTTTTATATTTATAATTTGATCAAAAAAAAAAAAAAAAAAAAAAATAAAAAAATAAAAAAATAAAAAAATAAAAGAAATAATTAAAAAATTATTTTTGTTTTAAAGATCGAATTTTTGTTGAAAGAGAAAAAAGATTAATAAAACCAGAAGCATCAGATTGTGTATATACATTATCTTCACTAAAAGTAGAAAAAGACTGTGAATACAATGTATTTTCTGATTTTTTTTGAACAGCTATAACTGTTCCTTTATACAATTTTAAAACAACTTTTCCAGTCACTATGGTGGATAATTTATTACAAGCACATTGAATTGATTCTCGCATAGGAGAAAACCATTTTCCATCATAAACTAAATGAGACATTTCTAATGCTAATATATTTCTCCATTTCATTGATTCTTTATCTAAAACTAATTGTTCAAGTGATCTAAGAGCTTCATAAATAATCGTTCCACCAGGAGTCTCATAACAACCTCTAGATTTTATCCCAATTAATCTATTTTCCACAATATCTAATCTTCCAATACCATGAATAGAACCAAGTTTATTTAATTGTTTTAAGCAATGATAAGGGTTGTTTTTTTCACCGTTTATAGAATATACACAACCATTTTTTATTTTTAATGTAATATAATCTGGTTTATTTGGTGTATCTTGAACATCTCTTGTCCACACCCAACAATCTTTTGTTGGTTGTTTCCATAAATCTTCTAAAATTCCCCCTTCTGTAGAAATATGAAAAATATTTTCATCTCTACTATATATCTTTTCCAAGGTTGCAGTTGTAGAAATATTTTTTTCTTTTAAATATTTTAATAAACTTTCTCGAGATTTAAAATCCCATTCTCTCCAAGGAGAAATAACTTTTAATTCAGGAGATAAAGCAGAATATGTCATTTCAAATCGAATTTGATCATTTCCTTTTCCAGTTGCTCCATGCGCTAAAGCAACTGCTCCAATTTTTTTAGCAAAATGTACTTGAGCCTCAGCTATTATTGGCCTAGCAATAGCAGTTCCCAAAAAATATTTTCCTTCATATAAAGCACCTATTTTCAATAAAGGATAAACATAGTTATTGACAAAATCCTCTTTTAAATCGATTACCTGACATCCAATCGCTCCAGAACTAATTGCTTTTTCTTCAATACCTTTCAAATCTTTTTTAGATTGTCCAATATCAACTACTAAAGCAAAAACATTTAAATTATAATTTTCTTTTATCCAGGGAATAATCGCCGAAGTATCTAATCCTCCAGAATAAGCTAAAACAACAATTTTTTTACTCAAAACACAGTTCCTTAAATTTTATTTTTTTGTATATTACCTAAAATATTAAATAAATAAACGTTTTTAACAAAAAAAAATATGTAAATATATAAAAATTATATAAAATTAACATATCAAAATAAATTATATCAGAAATTTTGAAAAAATTATGTGTGATATAGAATTATTTCAATTCTGAATTTCAATTTCCAAAAATAGAATTAATAAAATTCAATTTATTTAAAGTATATATATGAAAATCATACACTCCTTCTTTATATAAAGTATTAATCATATTTATCGCAAGATCTTTTCCAATACAAGAATCATTTTTAATAGAATCATCAGAGTTAAAATATAATTTTTTTAACCATGTTGGAACAAAAATATTAGACATTAAACAAAACTTATAAACTTGATTAAAATCATAAATGGGTAATATTCCAGGAATAATTTTTTTTTTAATACCAATTCCAACACATTTATCTCTAAATCGCAAAAAATTTTCAATATCAAAAAAAAATTGAGTAATAGCTTGATTCGCTCCAGAATCCATTTTATTTTTTAAGTTCATTAAATCAAATTGAAAACTTTTTGCTTCTGGATGAACCTCTGGATATGCAGCAACAAATATATTGAAATCTTCAATTTTTTTTAATAAAATTACTAAATCACGAGCATAAATTTTTGCATTATTTTTTTTATTTATACAATCTCCTCTTAAAGCTACAATATCTTTTATATCATTTCGAAAATATTTCATAGCAAGTTTTTTTAATGTTTTTATCTCTTCATTTACGCAAATCATATGAGGAGCAATATTTATTTTTGTATATAACTTTAATTCTTGCACAAAATTAAATGTTCGTGTTTTATTTCCGTTATTTGCTCCATAAGTGACAGACATAAATTTCGGTTGTAAATAAGTTATTTTTTTTATTTCATTCCAAAATTTTTTATCTTTGTGAATGTCTAATGGCGGAAAAAATTCAAAAGATAAATTTATATTTTTTATATTAATTAATTCTTTTAATGAATTCATATTACACTCTTTATGAAAATAAAAAAAAATAAATTTGATATATTTAACATATCAACATATATTTAAACTTAAAAAAAATTTTTTTAAGTAAAAATCACATTTTAATATAAATTTTACTATGAAAATAATGAAATTTTAAGGAAAAAATAAATTTTATTATATCGATAATTTATACACAAAAAGTTAATATATTTATATCTTTTAAAGAAATTTATTTATTAATATATTTTTTTGTAAAATTATTTTATAATTTTTTGTTCGAAGTATTTGATTTTTGTTAAAAAAAAAAGTAAAATATTAAATTATTTTAAAATATGTTATTATTAATTTTTTATTAAAGAAATTATAGGCCGGCTTAGCTCAGCAGGTAGAGCAACTGACTTGTAATCAGTAGGTCACCAGTTCGATTCCGGTAGCCGGCAATACAAATTTCATATTTAAAGATATTTTTTTTAAAAAAAATAGGTGAGGTTCCTGAGTGGCCAAAAGGAGCAGACTGTAAATCTGACGTCTAACGACTTCGAAGGTTCGAATCCTTCCCTCACCAATAAAAAATTGCGAACATGGTATAATGGATATTACCTCAACCTTCCAAGTTGAAGATGTGGGTTCAATTCCCACTGTTCGCTAAATTTAAAAAAATAAAATAAAAAAATACTTTGCTGCTGGTATAGCTTAGTTGGTTAGAGCGCACCCTTGGTAAGGGTGAGATCCCCAGTTCAAATCTGGGTATCAGCATAAAAAATCTTTTTTTCTTGAAAAAATTTAATTTACTCTTTTAAAAAATCTTATTTTTAGGATTTTTCATGAAATCGAATATTCTTCATAAAAAAAAAACAATTTTTCAGAAAATATGGATTTTTACTAATATTTTTCTCATTTTGTTCTTATTCATAGAAAAAAAATTTAAATTTTTACCCATTCAAAATAAATATATAGATCTTTTCATTATATTAATAATTGTCGGAACAATTTTTTTTGTTATCGAAAAAAATTTTTCTTATATTATATCTATTTTTCAAGACGCAAAATCTGAAATAAAAAATATTCATTATCCAACAATAAAAGATACTTTTAACACAACATGCATAATAATATTAATAAGTTCTATTCTTGCAATAATATTATGGGGAATAGATGGAATACTCTTCTATATAATGTCATTCACTACGCCTTTTCAAAATTAATAGTGGAAATAAAAATTAATGAAAATTATTAATCAAAAAAAAAAAAATGGTATGCTATACAAATTTACTCAGGATATGAAGATAAAGTAGTTCAATCTATCAAAGATCATCTAAAAAAAAAAAAAAATAGAAATATGTTTGGAAAAATTTTAGTTCCTTCAGAAGAAGTAATAGAAATAAAAAAAGGAAAAAGACAAAAAAGTAATCATAAATTTTTTCCTGGATATATATTAATAAAAATGATTATGAATGAATCTAGTTGGCATTTAATAAAAAGCATTCCTAAAGTAATAGGATTTATAGGAGGATCTTCAGAAAATCCTTTTCCAGTAAATAAAATAGAAATTAAAAAAATTCAAAAAAAACTTAAAAAAATTGGTGATAAACCGAGACCAAAAACATTATTTCAACCTGGAGAAAGCGTCCGAGTAAACAGTGGTCCATTTTTAGATTTTAATGGAATTGTAGAAGAAATAGATTATGATAAAAATCGTTTAAAAGTTTCTGTATCAATTTTTGGAAGATCCACTCCTGTAGAATTAGATTTTAGTCAAGTAGAAAAAAATTTATAAATTAAATAATTTTTTAAAAAAGAGAAAATTATGGCAAAGAAAATAGATTCATATATCAAACTTCAAGTGCAAGCTGGTCAAGCAAATCCTAGTCCCCCAATTGGTCCAGCATTAGGTCAAAAAGGACTAAATATAATGGATTTTTGTAAAAAATTTAATGAAGAAACAGCATCTTTAGAAAAAGGTATTCCGATACCTGTTATAATAACTGTATATTCAGATAAAACATTTACTTTTATTACAAAAACGCCTCCTGCATCAATATTATTAAAAAAATATGCAGGAATAAAATCAGGATCTAAAAAACCAAACATTGAATTTGTTGGAAGTATAAAATATTCTCAAATAGAAGAAATATCTAAAATTAAAGAAAAAGATATGACTGGAGCAACATTAGAAAAAATTAATAATTCAATCATCGGAACAGCAAAATCTATGGGTTTAAAAATAGAAAATTCTAAAAAATATGAAAAATAAAAAAATTCAAAAAAAAATAAAAAAAGAACATAATTTTCAAAAAACAAAAATAGAAAAAGCTATTTCAATTTTAAAAAAAAAATCGCGTAGAAAATTTATTGAAAGCTTTGATTCAATTATTATGCTTGGAATTAATGCAAAAAAAACAGATCAAAACATTCGAGGATCAACCGTTTTACCTCATGGAACAGGAAAAAAAATAATAGTAGCTGTATTTGCACATGGAAAACAAGCAGAAGAAGCTAAAAACGCAGGAGCAGAATTTATCGGCATGGAAGATTTATCAAAACAAATTAAACAAAATAAAATAAAATTTGATGTTGTAGTCACTTCACCAGAAAACATGAAACAAGTAAGTATGTTAGGATCAATTTTAGGACCTAAAGGATTAATGCCAAATCATAAAATGGGAACAATTACTTCAGATATTTATCAAACAGTAAAAAAAATAAAAAATGGACAAATAAGATATAAAAATGAAAAAAATGGAATTATACATGCTCTAATAGGAAAATCAAATTTTTCAACAAAACAAATAAAAGAAAACTTAATAAGCCTCATAAAAGATTTAAAAAAACAAAAACCACATACCATGAAAGGAAAATATTTTAAAAAAATTTTCTTAAAAACAACTATGGGTCCAGCAATTGAAATTAAAAAATCTAGTTTAAAATAAAAAATTTAATTTCATTTTTATAAAATATCCTAGTTTCTTAATTAATTTCTATATTTTAGTGAGAAATTAGGTTTTTATATTTCTTCCTTCAAAAAAAAAAAAAAAAAATAAATAATTAAAAATAAATTTTTTAAAATTTCACTTCTAAAAATAAAATAAATTTAAAAAATTAAAAAACTTCTAAATTTTTAATTTTAAAAATTTTTATTGCATTTATATAAAGATATTATAAAGGATTTTTAAAAAAAAATCTAGGAGTAAAAAATGCCAGTTAATATTAAAAAACAAAAAATTATCAAAAAAATTAATAAAATATCACAATATGCATTATCAGCAGTTGTAGCAAACTCAAAAAAAATAAATGTCAATAAAATAAATTTCTTAAGAAAAGAAGCAAGAAAAAATGAAGTAAAAATAAATGTTATTAAAAACACTTTATTAAAAAAAGGAATCCAAAAAACACCTTTTGAATGTTTACAAAAAACTTTAAAAAAATTTACTTTAATTGCATTTTCTATAAAACATCCAGGAAGTGCTGCAAAATTATTATATTTATTTTCAAAAGAGAACAAAAATTTTAAAATAAAAGGAGCAGCATTTGAAGGAAAGTTTATTTCTCCTAAAAATATAGAAACACTTGCTTTAATACCTACATATCCAGAAGCGATTCAAAAATTTCTAATTATAATAAAAGAAGCTTCAATAGGAAAATTAATTCGAATGTTAATATTAATTAAAAACAAAATCAAAAAATAAAAAATCTATCAAACTTAAGAGAAAAAAATGTCCATCACGCAAGAAGATATAATAAAAAAAGTTTCAAAAATGTCAGTCACAGAAATTATGGAATTAATCAAATTAATGGAAGAAAAATTTGAAGTTTCGGCTAATGCTCCAATAAACAATAATTTAACACAACCAGAAAAAGTCGAAGAAAAAACAGAATTTGATATATATATTAAATCGATAGGAACAAATAAAGTATCAGTAATTCGGGCAGTTAGAAGTGTAACAAATTTAGGTTTAAAAGAAGCAAAAGATTTAGTAGAATCCGCACCAGTTATTTTAAAAGAAAAAATAAACAAAGAAGAAGTTGAATCATTAAAAAAAACCTTAGAAACAGCTGGAGCTGAAATAGAGGTTAAATAAATACTTAAAAAACAGCTGGTGAAAATGATTCACCAGCTTTACTAAAATATTTTTTTTTAAACTTTTAATATACACAACATAAAACATTTTCTTAAGACAATTTCATCAAATAGAGAACATAATGGTGTATTCTTATACAGAAAAGAAAAGAATTAGAAAAGATTTTGGAAAAAATCCACAAATTATAAATATTCCGTATTTACTTTCTATTCAAATTGATTCATTTAAAAATTTTATTAATACGCAAAAAAATATTTCAAATGGAATAGAATCAGCATTAAAATCAGTTTTTCCCATTAAAAGTTATAATGAAAACGCAGAAATTCAATATGTAAAATATAAGTTAAGGAAAAAAAGTTTCAATGTAAAAGAATGTCATATTCGTGGAACCACATATTCAGTACCACTAAGAGTCACTTTAAGATTAATTATATACGAAAAAGATACATTAAATAAAAAAATCAAAGATATTAAAGAACAGGAAGTGTATATGGGAGAAATTCCATTAATGACAAAACATGGAACATTTGTTGTTAATGGAACAGAAAGAGTTGTTGTTTCACAATTACACAGAAGTCCTGGAGTATTTTTCGATAGTGATAAAGGAAAATCTCACTCTTCTGGTAAAGTTTTATATAATTCCAGAATAATTCCTTATCGAGGATCATGGTTAGATTGTGAATTTGATTCCAAAGATCATTTATTTGCAAGAATTGATCGAAGAAAAAAATTTCCTGTAACAATTTTATTAAAAGCATTAGGATACAATCAAAAAGAAATATTAAATTTATTTTTTCAAAAAAATATTTTTAAATTTCATAAATCAAAAATATATATGAAATTAATCCCAACTCGTTTAAGAGGGGAAATAATTTCATTTGATATGAAAAAAAATAACATTATTTATATCAAAAAAAACGAAAGAGTAACCGTTAAACATATCAAAAAGTTAGAAAAAGATAAAATCGATTTCATAAAAATTCCAAAAGAATATATTATCGGAAAAATCTCATCAAAAAATTATTTTGACATAAATAATAAAATAATTATTGCGACTAATGAAATTTTTACAAAAGAAAAAATAAAAAAAATCATTCAAAATAAAATCAAAAAAATTGAAACAATATTTACTAATGATTTAGATCATGGTCCATATATCTCAGAAACATTAAAAATTGATCCAACAAAAGATACTATCAGCGCTTTAATTGAAATTTACAGAATGATGCGACCTGGAGAGCCACCAACACAAGAAACAGCTGAAAAACTTTTTGAATCATTATTTTTTTTAGAAGAAAGATATGATCTATCTGCTGTAGGAAGAATGAAGTTTAACAGATCTTTATTACGAAAACATTCTACAGGAAAAAGTGTACTTGATAAAAAAGATATAGTTGATGTAATAAAAAAATTAATAAATATCCGAAATGGAAAAGGAGAAATAGATGATATTGACCATTTAGGAAATAGAAGAGTAAGATCAGTAGGAGAAATGACTGAAAACCAGTTTAGAATAGGATTAATTAGAGTTGAAAGAGCGGTAAAAGAAAGATTATCAGCTGGAGATATAGATAATTTAATGCCTCAAGATATGATCAACGCAAAACCTATTTCTGCAGCAATAAAAGAATTTTTTGGTTCTAGTCAACTTTCTCAATTTATGGATCAAAATAATCCTTTAGCAGAGATTACTCACAAAAGAAGAATTTCAGCTCTAGGCGTAGGAGGTTTAACACGTGAAAGAGCAGGTTTTGAAGTCAGAGATGTTCATCCAACACATTATGGAAGAGTTTGTCCGATAGAAACACCAGAAGGTCCAAACATAGGATTAATTAATTCTTTATCAATTTATGCGCGAACAAATCAATATGGTTTTTTAGAAACGCCATATAGAAAAGTGCAAAAAGGATATGTTACAAATAAAATAAAATATCTTTCTGCAATTGAAGAAGGAAATTTCATCATTGCACAAGCAAATACTAAAATAGATAAAAATAAAAAAATAATTGATAAATTAGTGACATGTAGACATCAAGGCGAATCAAATTTATTTAAAAAGAAAAAAATTGAATACATGGATGTTTCTAATCAACAAATAGTCTCTATTGGAGCATCTTTAATACCTTTCTTAGAACACGATGACGCTAATCGTGCTTTAATGGGAGCAAACATGCAAAGACAAGCTGTTCCTTTATTAAAAACAGAAAAACCATTAGTTGGAACAGGAATGGAAAGAATAGTTGCCATAGATTCAGGAGTCACCGTTATTGCTAAAAGAGGAGGGCAAATTCATTATATTGACGCTTCAAAAATTATTGTTAAAGTGAATAAAAATGAAATTCAAAAAAACGATACTGGAATTGATATTTACAACTTAATAAAGTATAAAAGATCTAACCAAAATACATGCATCAATCAAAATCCATGTGTTTATTTAAACGATGAAATAAAAAAAGGAGATGTTTTAGGAGATGGACCGGCAACAGATTTAGGAGAATTAGCATTAGGTCAAAATATGCGTGTCGCATTTATGCCATGGAATGGATATAATTTCGAAGATTCTATACTTATATCTGAAAAAGTAGTGCATCAAGATCGCTTCACAAGTATTCATATTCAAGAATTATCATGCATTTCTCGAGATACAAAACTTGGATCTGAAGAAATTACAGCTGATATACCGAATATAGGAGAATCAGCATTATCTAATTTAGATGAATCAGGTATTGTTTATATAGGAGCTGATGTACATGGAGGAGATATATTAGTAGGAAAAGTCACTCCTAAAGGAGAAACTCAATTAACTCCAGAAGAAAAACTTTTAAGAGCAATTTTTGGAGAAAAAGCATCTGATGTAAAAGATACTTCTTTAAGAGTTCCCAATGGTGTACTAGGAACAGTAATAGACGTTCAAATATTTACAAGAGATGGAATTAAAAAAGATAAAAGAAAATTAGAAATTGAAGAAATGCAAATAAAAAAAATGGAAAGCTCTTATTTAGAAAAGAAAAACATATTTGAAATAGGTATTTTACGACAAGTAAAAAATATTTTAATAGAATCTGGTTTTCTCTATGAAAATTTTAAAAAACTTTCTGCTAAAAAATGGTTTACTTTGAAAGTAGATCAAAAAAGAAAAATTGAATTTAAAAATCTTCAAACTCAATATAATATATTACAGAAAAAATTTCAAAAAAAAATAAAAAATAAAAAAAAACAAATTACACGAGGAGATGATTTATCTCCTGGAATATTAAAAATTGTCAAAGTATATTTAGCAATAAAAAGATATGTTCAAACAGGAGATAAAATGGCAGGTCGACATGGTAATAAAGGTGTAATATCTAAAATAAATCCAATAGAAGATATGCCCTATGATAAAAATGGGGTACCAGTTGACATTGTTTTAAATCCTTTAGGAGTACCTTCTAGAATGAATATTGGACAAATTTTAGAAACTCATTTAGGTTTAGCTGCAAAAGGAATAGGAGAAAAAATTTCCAAAATGTTAAAAAAATATAAAAAGATCAATAAAATACGATCTTTTATGAAAAAAACATTTGAAATTGGAAATAAACAATGTCAAAAAATAAATTTAGATAATTTTTCAAATGAAGAAATTTTATGTTTAGCAAAGAATTATACAAATGGACTTCCAGTATCTACACCAGTTTTTGATGGAGCACAAGAAAAAGAAATTAAAGATCTTTTAAAATTATCTGGATTTCATAGTTCTGGTCAAATAGATTTATTTGATGGAAGAACAGGAGATAAATTTGAAAGACCAGTTACCGTAGGATATATGTATATATTAAAATTAAATCATCTAGTAGATGATAAAATGCATGCTCGTTCTACAGGATCTTATAGTTTAGTCACGCAACAACCATTAGGAGGAAAAGCTCAGTTTGGAGGTCAAAGATTTGGAGAAATGGAAGTTTGGGCATTAGAAGCGTATGGAGCTTCATATACATTACAAGAAATGTTAACTGTAAAATCGGATGATGTCAGCGGAAGAACTAAAATGTACAAAAATATTGTAGATGGAAATCATAAAATGGAACCTGGAATGCCTGAATCATTTAATGTTCTTTTAAAAGAAATTCGCTCTTTAGGAATTAATATAGAATTAGAAAATTAAAAAAATGATTTTAAAAAAAAGACAGAAAAAAAAAAAAAAAAAAAAAAATAAAAAACCATAAATAATTTATTTTCAATTAAAAAATTTTATTTAAACAATAAATATTAAAAATATAGGAATAAATTTTTGAAAGAATTATTCAAGTTTGGAAAATCAAAAAATTTATCAGAAGAATTTAACGCAATAAAAATTTCTTTATCTTCTCCAGAAATTATGAGATCTTGGTCATATGGAGAAGTAAAAAAACCAGAAACTATAAATTATCGAACATTTAAACCAGAAAGAGATGGATTATTTTGCGCAAAAATTTTTGGTCCTGTTAAAGATTATGAATGTTTATGTGGAAAATATAAAAGACTTAAACATAGAGGAGTAATATGTGAAAAATGTGGCGTTGAAGTTACTAAAAGTAAAGTAAGACGTGAAAGAATGGGTCATATCGAGCTTTCTGCACCTATAGCACATATATGGTTTTTAAAATCATTACCATCTCGTATTGGATTACTTTTAGATATGCCATTAAGAGATATTGAAAGAGTATTATATTTTGAATCATATACAATTATTGATCACGGAATGACAGATCTCAAAAATGGAGACATTTTAACAGAAGAACAAAATCTTGAAGCAATAGAAAAATATGGAGATGAATTTACAGCCCAAATGGGAGCTGAAGCGATACAAAACCTTCTTAGAAAAATAAATTTAAAAAAAGAATGTAAAAAAATTAGAAAAGAATTAAATAAAACAAATTCTGAAACAAAAAAAAAAAAAATAACAAAGAGAATTAAATTAATAGAATCTTTTATACAATCTAATAATAAACCAGAATGGATGATTTTGACAGTACTTCCAATATTACCCCCCGATTTAAGACCTTTGGTACCATTAGATGGAGGTAGATTTGCAACATCTGATTTAAACGATTTATATAGAAGAGTAATAAATAGAAATAATAGATTAAAAAAATTATTAGAACTATCTGCACCTGATATCATCATTAGAAATGAAAAAAGAATGCTTCAAGAATCAGTAGATGCACTTTTAGATAACGGAAGAAGAGGAAGAGCAATTATTGGATCAAACAAAAGACCATTAAAATCACTAGCAGACATGATTAAAGGAAAACAAGGAAGATTTCGCCAAAATTTACTTGGAAAAAGAGTAGATTATTCTGGAAGATCTGTAATTACAGTAGGTCCATATTTAAAATTAAACCAATGTGGATTGCCAAAAAAAATGGCTTTAGAACTTTTTAAACCATTTATTTATGGAAAACTTGAAGAAAAAAATCTTGCTAATACAATAAAATCTGCAAAAAAAATGGTTGAACAAGAAGATCCTATTGTTTGGGATATTTTAGACGAAGTGATTAAAAAACATCCTATTTTGTTAAATCGAGCTCCAACTTTACATCGTTTAGGTATACAAGCTTTCGAGCCGATCTTAATTGAAGGAAAAGCGATTCAACTACATCCATTAGTATGCGCTGCATATAATGCCGATTTTGATGGAGATCAAATGGCTGTACATATACCTCTAACAATAGAAGCGCAAGTAGAAGCAAGAAATTTAATGATGTCAACAAATAATATTCTTTCTCCAGCCAATGGAGAACCTATTATTGTTCCATCTCAAGATGTTGTTCTAGGTTTATATTATATGACTCGTAAAAAAATAAATGGAAAAGGAGAAAATACACTACTTACAAGACCACAGGCAGCAGAAAAGGTATACCAATTAGGGCTAGTAGATTTACATTCTATTGTAAAAATTCGCATTACAGAATATAAAAAAAATAAGGAAAAATTTGAAATAAAATTTAAAAAAATTATAAAAACAACGATAGGAAGAGCAATTTTATGGAATATCGTTCCAAAAGGATTACCTTTTTCTATGGTGAATAAAACATTAAAAAAAAACTCTATTTCAAAAATGATTAATACCTGTCATCGAATATTAGGAATTGAAAAAACAGTTATTTTTGCTGATCAAATTATGTATACTGGATTTTCGTATGCAGCTCGTTCAGGATCTTCAGTGGGAATTGACGATATAGAAATTCCGAAGAAAAAAACACAAATCATTAATGATGCAAAAACAGAAGTTTTAGATATTCAAGAACAATTTCAATCAGGATTAGTTACTAAAGGAGAAAAATATAATAAAGTTATAGATATTTGGTCTGCTGCAAATGAAAAAATCTCTCAATCTATGATGAAAAATTTATCGACTAAAAAAATACAAAATAAAAAAGGAGAAATAAAAAAACAACTTTCCTTTAATAGCATTTTTATTATGGCAGATTCAGGTGCACGAGGTTCAGCAGCGCAAATTCGACAATTAGCTGGAATGAGAGGGTTAATGGCTAAACCGGATGGATCTATAATAGAAACTCCAATCACAGCAAATTTTCGAGAAGGATTAAATGTTTTACAATATTTTATTTCTACACATGGTGCTAGAAAAGGATTAGCAGATACTGCTTTAAAAACTGCAAATTCTGGTTACTTAACGCGAAGATTAGTAGACGTAGCACAAGATTTAGTTGTAACAGAAAAAGATTGCTCTACAAAACATGGAATAATGATGACTTCTGTAATTGAAGGTGGAAATATAAAAGAAACACTGCGTGAAAGAGTACTAGGAAGAGTTGCATTAAAAGATATTTTTAAATTAAATTCTAAAAAAATATTAATTAAAAAAAATACTTTATTAAATGAAAAATATTGCGATATTTTAGAAAAAAACTCTATTGATCAAGTAGAAGTAAGATCAGTTGTTCATTGTGAAACAAATTTTGGAGTATGTGCATACTGTTATGGAAGAGATTTAGCAAGAGGGACATTGGTAAAAAAAGGAGAAGCAATTGGAGTTATTGCAGCGCAATCTATTGGAGAACCAGGTACACAGTTAACTATGAGAACCTTTCATATTGGTGGAGCAGCCTCTAGAACAGCAACAGAATATAACATACGCGTTAAAAACAATGGAATCATTAATCTCAATAATTCAAAATTCGTAATTAATTCTTCTGGAAAAATTGTCATTACTTCCAGAAATGTTGAATTAAAAATAATTGATTCAGTAGGAAGAACTCAAGAAAATTATAAAATTCCTTATGGAGCAATTTTAGAAAAAAAAAATCATGAAAAAGTACTTTCTGGAGAAATAGTAGCTATATGGGATCCACATACTATTCCAGTAATCACTGAAGTAAATGGATATATAAAATTTATAGATATGTTAGAAGGACAAAGTATTATAAAAAAAACTGATCAAATTACTGGAATCTCTTCAATAATTATTTTAGATGTTTTAAAAAGAACCACTTTAGGAAAAGAATTAAGACCTTCTTTAAAAATAATTAAATCAGATAAAACAGACGTTTTTATACCAGGAACTCAAATGCCAGCTCAATATTTTTTACCTGGAAAAACTATAGTGCATGTAAAAGATGGAGATAAAATAAGCTCCGGAGATACATTAGCAAGAGTTCCTCAAGCATCTGTTAGCACAAAAGATATCACTGGAGGATTACCTAGAGTTGCTGATTTATTTGAAGCTAGAAAACCTAAGGAACCAGCAATTTTAGCAGAAAAAAGTGGAATAATATCTTTTGGAAAAGAAACAAAAGGAAAAAGAAGATTAATTATTACACCTATAAATGACAAGTTTTCATATGAAGAGATGATACCTAAATGGAGACAATTAAATGTTTTTGAAGGAGAAAGAGTAGAAAAAGGAGATATCATATCTGATGGTCCAGAATCTCCACATGATATCTTGAGATTAAGAGGAATTCAATCTGTAACTAGGTATATAGTTAATGAAGTTCAAGATGTATATAGATTACAAGGAGTTAAAATAAATGATAAACATATCGAAGTAATTATTAGACAAATGTTAAGGAAAGCAACAATAACAAATTATGGTGAATCAGAATTTTTAAATGGAGAACAAGTAGAATATTCACGAATCAGAATAGCCAACATGAAATTAAAAAAGAAAAATAAAAAAAAAATACATTATGTTAGAGATTTATTAGGAATTACAAAAGCCTCTCTTGCAACAGAATCTTTTATATCCGCTGCATCCTTTCAAGAAACTACAAGAGTTTTAACAGAATCCTCTGTAGCAGGGAAAATAGATGAATTAAGAGGATTAAAAGAAAATGTAATTGTAGGAAGATTAATTCCTGCAGGAACAGGATATTCATATCACCGAGATAGATTAAAAAAAAACATTAGAACAAAAAAATTAAATCACAATAAAAAAGAAAATCAATCTAATAATAAAAAAATTATTTTAGAAGAAGCTTCTGCAAACTTATCAGAATTATTAAATTCAAATAATTTATAAAACACAAATGCATGTTATTAAAAAAATAAAATTTATAAAATTTTATCTTTAATAAAAAAATATATTAGAATCATAAAAATAAAAAAATTTTACAAAAATAAAACAAAATAAAATAATATATTATAAAAATAATATTTTTTAATAAGGATTAAAATAATGAATAAATCACAATTAATCGATATTGTCTCCAAAAAATCCTTTATATCTAAAATGAAAGCAAAAGACATATTGGACTTAATACTATCTGAAATTACAAATTCATTAAAAAAAGAAGAAAATGTACAATTAGTTGGATTTGGAACATTTAAAATAAATAAAAGATCTGCGCGAACTGGAAGAAATCCAAAAACTGGACAAGAAATTCAAATATTAGCAACCAAAGTTCCATCTTTTATTTCTGGGAAAACTCTAAAAGAAGCAGTGAAATAAAAATTTTTATTAAAAGATGCATAAAATTATACATTATTAGTAGGGAAAAATACCATATCCCTACTATTCAAGTCATAAAACTAATACAATATTATTATATACTAAATTTTTATAATTTTATATAAAAAATATCTGTACATGAACAAATCAAAAATTTTAATAATTACTTTGAAAAAATAAAATATGAAAATAAAAAATGCATTAATCAGTGTATTTAATAAATCAAAAATAATTTCACTATCTCAAGCATTAGTTAAAAAAAAAATAAATATTTTATCAACACAAGGAACAAGAAAAATTTTAAAAAGTAAAAAAATACCCTGCTTAAAAATATCAGATTTTACGAAATATAAAGAAACCCTCAATGGACAAATAAAAACATTACATCCTAAAATATATTCTGGAATATTACATGATCCCACTTTAGATTCTAAAATAGTTAAAAAAGAAAAAATTCTCTCTATTAATTTAATTATAGTCAATTTTTATCCATTCGAAGAGAAAAATCATACACATCTACAAAAAAATATAAAAAATTATACAAAATATATTGATATAGGAGGACCTTCTCTAATACGTGCAGCAGCAAAAAATTATAAAAATGTAATAGTTGTCGTAGATATTCAAGATTACAAATATATTGTAAAAAAAATTCTTAATAACGAACATTTTTCATATTCTGAAAGATTAAAATTTGCGATGAAAGCATTTAAATATTCAGCAAAATATGAAAAAAAAATATATGAATTTTTTAAAAAAAAATACTATATAAAAAATAAAATAAACGTGAAAAAAACTTTTCCACAAAAAATTACAATTACATTAAAAAAAAAAGAAAAATTAATTTATGGAGAAAATCCACATCAAAAATCTTCTATATATGTTGAAGAAAATTTTCAAAAAAAAGATGAAATATTCGAAAAAATTCAAGGGAAAAAACTTTCATATAATAATATTTTAGATGCAAATATTGCATTAGAATGCGTTTCTCAATTTAAAAAACCTACATGTGTAATAATAAAACATGGAAATCCATGCGGAGCATCTACTAAAGAAAACCTATTGAAAGCTTATAAAAATGCTTATAAATGCGATCCTAATTCTGCTTTTGGAGGAGTCATTGCATGTAATAAAAAAATTAGATCTCATGTAATAAAAAAAATTATTAACAATCAATTTGTAGAAATGATTATAGCTCCTAATCTCTCTTTAAATGCAAAAAAAATTGTAAATAATAAAAAAAAAATTAGAATACTTATTACAAATAACAAAAAAATAAATTTTTTTGAAAAATTAGAAATTCGAACTATCAATCATCAATTTTTAATACAAGAAAAAGACTATGATAATTTCAATTATAAAAAATGGGAAATAGTGAGTTTAAAAAAACCAAATAAAATTGAAATAAAAGACGCTATTTTTGGATGGAAAATTTCTAAATTTGTTAAATCGAATGGAATAGTTTATGTTCATAATAAATCAACTATATCTATTGGTTGTGGTCAAACTAGTCGTATTTTAGCTGTACACAATGCAAATACAAAAATTCAACACAATAATAGAAAATTAAAACACATTACAATGGCATCAGATGCTTTTTTCCCATTTAAAGATAATATTCAAGAAGCAAGAAAATTTCATGTTTCATGTATTATCCAACCGGGTGGCTCTATCAGAGACAAAGAAATTATTCAAGAAGTAAACAAAAATAAAATGTCTATGATTTTTACCAATATCAGACACTTTAAACATTAAATTATCTGAAATTTAAAAAAATATAAAAAATATTTAATTATTATAAATTCAAAAAAAATTTTTCATACTCTAAAAAAAATAAAAAAATACAAATTCTATGAAATAAAAAATTTTAGCAAAGAAATCTTTGCTAAAATTTACTAATTAATGATTTTGCAAAATACGTACTTTTTTTGTAGCATTAACTAAATGTCTTAAAGAATGTTTCACTTCTCTCCAAGTTCTCGTTTTTAATCCACAATCAGGATTGACCCATAATTTTTTATAGGAAATTAATTTCATAGATTTCTTAATTAATTTAATCAGATCATCTTCAGTAGGGATATTTGGAGAATGAATATCATAAAATCCTGGACCAATACTATTTGGATATCTAAAATTCTTAAAAAACTTTAATATTTCCATATTTGAACGCGCATTTTCAATTGTTATCACATCAGCATCTAAATCTACTATAGATTGCATAATATCATTAAACTCACAATAACACATATGTGTATGTATTTGCGTAGTATCTTTTACTTTAGACACACTCAATTTAAATGCTTTCACAGCCCATTTTAAATATTCTTCTTGATCAATATTTCTTAAGGGTAAACCTTCTCTTAAAGCTGGTTCATCAACTTGTATAATATTAATCTTATTTTTTTCTAATTCACGTATTTCATCTTGTAAAGCTAATGCAATTTGTTGAGAAATTATTTTTTTAGAAATATCTTCTCTCGGAAAAGACCACAATAACATTGTAACAGGACCTGTTAACATTCCTTTAACTGGTTTTTTAGTTAAAGATTGTGCATATTTAATCCAAGATACGGTAATAGGTTTAATATAAGAAATGTCACTAAAAATAATTGGAGGTTTTACACATCTAGAACCATAACTTTGTACCCATCCATCATTTGTAAATAAAAATCCATCTAAATTTTCTCCAAAATATTCAACCATGTCATTACGTTCAGGTTCTCCATGAACCAAAACATCAATATCTAAATCTTCTTGAATTTGAATATTTTTTTTAATGATTTTAAAAATTTTTTCTTTATAAACTTTTTCATCTAAAATTTTGTCTTTAAATTTCGCTCTCAAAAATCTTAATTTTTTTGTCTGAGGAAAAGAACCAATTGTTGTTATTGGTAATATAGGGAAATTAAACTTTTTTTGTTGTTTTTTAAATCGTATAACATAATTATTCTTTCTTTGATAATCTTTTTCTGTAAGATTTAATAATCTTTTCTGAATATTTTTTTTATTTAACTGATTGAAATAAATCTTTTCATGCAAAGGAAGAACCCAAGATTCTAATAAAGTTTTTTTATTTTTATTAATCGCATCATTTAATAAAAATAATTCATAACATTTTTGTACAGCAAAAGAAAAATAATTTTTTATTCTAGAATCAAAATGAATTTCTTGATCTAAGTCAATAGGAACATGTAATAAAGAACAAGATGTACCAATCCAAATATTTTTTCGATATTTTTGAAAATTTTTAACTAAATGAAAACATTCTAATAGATTAGTTTTCCAAATATTTCTTCCATTAATTATACCTAACGATAAAATTATTTCTTGTGGTAATTTTTTATTAAAATTTTGTAAATCATAATCTCCAGAAATTAAATCTATATGTAAACCATCTATCGGAATAGATTGAATAATATCTAAATTATGCGTAATACTTCCGAAATATGTGGTTAATAACGTTTTTAAATCACTTTTCAAAAATTTATAACTATATATAAAATTTTTTTTCCATTCATCAGGTAAATCTAATGCTAAAATAGGTTCATCTATCTGGATCCAAGAAATATTTTCATTTTTAATACATTTTAAAATTTTTTGATAAACTGGCAAAATTTTAGGAAGTAAAGATAAACAATTAAAATTTAAATCACCAGATTTTCCTAAAAAAAGATATGACATTGGTCCTAAAATAATAGGTTTAATATCTTTTTTATAATTTTTCGCTTCGCGAATTTCTTCTAATATCTGTTTCCATAAAAAATGAAAAGAACTTTTTTGGTTAAATTCTGGAACAATATAATGATAATTAGTATTAAACCATTTTGTCATTTCAGAAGGAAAAGTAGGTTTTCTATTAAATGAAACTCCTCGAGCAATATGAAATAATGTATCTAAATCCACTTCACCATCATATAAAAATCTTGATGGAATGTTTCCTAACATCATGCTTGTTGTTAAAACATGATCATACCATGAAAAATCTCCAACTGATAAAAAAGATAAACCCATATCTTTTTGAGTTGTCCAATTTTTTTTTCTGATATTTTTACCAACTATTTTTAATTCACATTGAGAAATCTTTCTGTTCCAATAATCTTCTTGAGATTTCTTTAATTCTCTTTTCCAACCTATTCTTGGAAATCCTAATATATGACTACATATTTTCATGAAATAATCTCTTTTCTTTAATTTTTTGATATTTATAAAAAAAAATTTTAAAAACTAATTAAAAAAAATAAAAAATTAAAAAAATATTAAAATTATATGTTTTTTATTGTTAAACGAAGTTTTTTCATAGCGTTTTTTTCTAATTGACGTACTCTCTCAGCTGATATTCCATAAATTTTTGCTATATCTTGTAAAGTATTTTTTTTTTTATTATTATCTAACCAACGCGAATAAATAATATCTCTACTACGTTCATCTAAACATGAAAGAGCTAAATTTAATTTATTTTTAGTGTGCTTCTTCCAGTTATCTTTTTCTATTCCATAAGTAAAATCTGATAGTTGATCTTTTAAAAATGGAATAGAATATATATTTTTTACATTCTCCTGAGAATCATCATCTTCTGTATGATTATTAAAAAAAACATCTTTAGCTGACATTCTAGATTCCATTTCAATAACGTCCTTATTTTTTACTCCTAATTTTTGTGCTACATACGAAATCTCTTTTTTATTAAACCAACCTAACTTTTTTTTTGTTTTTCTTAAATTAAAGAAAAGTTTTCTTTGTGATTTAGTAGTAGCAACTTTAACAATTCTCCAATTTCGAAGAACATATTCATGAATTTCTGATTTAATCCAATGAATTGCAAAAGAAATTAGACGAACTCCTAAATAAGGATTAAATTTTTTAACAGATTTCATCAAACCAATATTTCCTTCTTGAATTAAATCTGCTTGAGGTAACCCATATCCAGAATAATTTTTTGCAACATGAATAACAAAACGTAAATGCGATAATATTAAAATTTTAGCAGCTTTTAAATCACCATTTTGAAATAATTTTATAGCTAATTTTTTTTCATCTTTTGCAGATAAAATAGGAAAATTACTAGAAATTTTAATACAAGTATTTAAAGAATTTAAAAAATTTCTTGATGAAAATTTCATTCTATCAATCATTTTTATTCCTATCAAACTCATAATTTTAAATAATTGTCAAATAAAAAATGAGTTAAAATTTTATAAAATAATCACCATAAAATATATAAAAAAATTCATGAAAAAAATTTTTAAAAAATAATTTTAGACAATATAGAATTTTATTTATATATCTTACTTTTTTATTAATATAACATAATTTTAATAATTAAAATTTGAATATTGAATTAATAAAATCTTTCTTATCAAAAAAATAAATATCATTTAAAGATTCACCGGAAGTAACATATCTAATTGGAATAGAAAATTTATCTGCTATAGATAAAACAATTCCTCCTTTAGAAGTTCCATCAAATTTCGTTAATATTAATCCAGTAATTCCTAAAAATTTATTAAACTCTTTTGCTTGAATTAAAGCATTTTGCCCAGTACATGAATCAATTGTTAAAAGAATTTCAGTTGGTCCTACTCCATTAATTTTCTTTATAACGCGGATTATTTTTTTTATTTCATGCATTAAATTAATTTTTGTATGTAATCGACCTGCAGTATCAATAACTAATACATCAAATTTTTGTGAAATAGCTTTTTGGACAGAATCATATACAACAGAAGCTGGATCAGATCCAACGTTTTTAGAAATAACAGGTATATTGTTATTTTTACATAAATTTTCTACTTGATCTACTGCTGCAACTCTAAAAGTATCTGCAGCAGAAACAAGAACTCTCTGCTTATTATTTTTATATAGTTTAGCAAGTTTAACAACTGTTGTAGTTTTTCCTACACCATTTACGCCAACTAAGATAATAATAATAGGTTTTTTTATATTAGAACTTAAAAAAAGAGATTTAGGTGTTTTTTTAAAAATATTTATCATTTCCTTTTTAATAGCATGTAAAACTACATTTGAATTTTGTAATTCTTCTTCATTTAAATTGTTTTTTACATTATTTAATAATTTTTCTATAGTTTTAAAATTGACATCTGCAGAAATTAATTTTTCTTCTAATTTTTTAAAAAAAGATGAATCAATTTTTTTATTTACAAAAATATTCTTAAAAATAGAATGTAAATTTTCTTTAGTTTTTTTAAATTTGTCTTTTAGAAAATTTATAAATTGCTTTCCTTTTTTAATATATGTTTTTTTTTCTTGAACTTGTGTATCTTGAAAAGATTTTTCTTTCTTTTTTATTTTCTCAATATTAGTTTCTTCGCTATTTTTTTTTTTAAAAAAATTTATTTTATCAATAAATGAAAAAAAAAAATTCTTGTTGTCTTTAGACATAAATAAATGACCTTTTATAAAAAAATTTTATATAATATGATATCTTAATAATAAAACATTTTTATAAAAAAATTCATTATTTATCAAAAAAAAAATGAAAAAAAAAAAATTTAAAAAAAATACTTTAAAAATTATTGGTGGAAAATTTAAAAAACATAAAATTTATATTAATCATTCCAAAAATCTTAGACCAACTACAAATTTTATTCGAGAGACATTATTTAATTGGATAACAAAATATATTCAAAATGCAATATGTTTAGATTGTTTTGCAGGAAGTGGAATATTAGGAATTGAATCTATTTCTAGACATGCAAAACACGTTACATCTCTTGAAATTGATAAAAAAAATATCTTTTATATATACAAAAACTTAAAAAAGTTAAAAATTAATACAATAAAAATAATTCATACAAATACTTTAAAATGGTTAAAAGAAAAAAAAAATAAATATAACATCATTTTTCTTGATCCTCCTTATAATAATTTTCAATTATTACAAAAAACTATATTTTTATTAGAAAAAAATAAATATACTAAAAAAAATACAATCATTTATATCGAAAAAAAAATTTCTAAAAAAACTTTTCATATTCCAAAAAACTGGATTATTCAAAAAAAAAAAGCAACTAAAAAAATAGAATACACTATTTATTTAAAAAAATAACTTATATCGTGATAAAAAAATATTTTTAAAACAATAAAGATTTATACAATAAAAATTTGAAAATACAACAACGAATAGAAAATTAGGATTTTTTTATGAAAAATCATATAAAATTAATGAAACGTATAAAATCTATTATTCCACCTCATATTCAACCTAAATTTAAAAATGAAAAAGATTTATTATTATGGAATAAAAAAAAAGGTTTACTATTCTCAAAATCTATTTTAATAAGAAATAAAGCTATGAAAATTCAAAAAACTTTAGAAGAATCTGGAATAAAAGATTTGTATCTTAATTGTTCTTTTAAAAATTATAAAGTGTTTCATTCAGGACAAGAAAAAGCACTCAATTCCTCTAAAAAATATGTAAAAAATTTTAATAAAGAATTATCAAATTTTATTTTTTCAGGAAAACCAGGAACAGGGAAAAATCACTTAGCTGCAGCAATAGGAAACCATTTAATTTTACATGGAAAAAAAATATTAATAATTACCATTGCAGATCTTATGTCAAAAATAAAAAAAACATTCCAAAAAAATAATAATTTTACTGAAGAATATTTCATTAATAAAACAAGTACAGTAGATTTATTAATTATTGATGAAATAGGAATACAAAAAGAATCTAACTATGAAAAAATAATTATTCATCAGATTATAGATAGACGTTCAGCATCTAAAAAATCCACAGGAATGTTATCCAATTTAAACTATAACAGTTTGCATCAACTTTTAGGAGAAAGAATACTTGATCGCATGAAATTAGGAAACAGTATATGGTTGAATTTTAATTGGAAAAGCTATCGTTCATATGTTTCTGTTAAAAAAAAATAAAACTAAAAAAATATCACTCATTATTTTACTCTTGAAATATATTTACATTTTCTTGTATCAACTTTTATATAATCATTAATTTTTATAAAATAAGGAACTTTAATTGATACACCTGTTTCTAATATAGCCATTTTCAAACTATTATTTATTGAATTTTTTTTAATAACAGGAGATGTTTGAATCACTTTTAAATTAATAAAATTGTTAACATTTACTGAAATAACATTTTTTTTCCAAACAGTTAATGAACATTGACATTGAGGTATTAACCAAAAACGTTTAAAATCAATAATTTCTTTAATAACATGAATCTCTTCAAAAGTACTATTATCTAAAAAATACCAAAAAGAATTATCATTATATAAATATATTGAATCAATTTCTTTAATATTTGCTTTTTTTAAACGATCAGTTGCTTTAAAATTTAATTCTACTGTTTTTCCTGATAAAAAACTTTTAAACTTTACACGTGTAAAAGCTTGTCCTTTTCCTGGTTTTACAAAAAAACTACTTTTAATAATACATGGTTCTTTAAAAATAATAACTTTCAATCCTGGTTTTAATGAATGTATAGAATAATTATTTGACATATTTTAAAAAAAATTAATTAATATTAAAGGTTGATTTTAAAATATTTTCCCTTAATACAAGAGAAAATTAAGGGAAAATAAATTAAAATATTTTAAATTTTTTTGTGTTAATAATAATTTTATTTATAAATAAATTATATTATTTTACAAAAAAAATTATTACATCATTCCACCCATTCCACCCATTCCACTAGATGCTGGAGAAGGAATTTCAGAAGATTTATCTTCTTTAGGAGAATCAGTAACCATACATTCAGTTGTAATCATTAAACCTGCAACAGAAGCAGCATACTGAAGTGCTGATCTAGTTACTTTCGTTGGATCTAAAATTCCGAAATCAAGCATATCTCCGTATTTATCAGTAGCAGCGTTATATCCATAATTTCCTTTTCCATCTTTGACATTATTTGTCACAACAGAAGGTTCTTCACCAGAATTTTCTACTATTTGACGTAAAGGAGCTTCCATTGATCTTAAAGCAACTCGTATTCCAACATTTTGATCTTCATTTTGACCAGTAATTTTTGAAATTTTTTCAGCAACACGTACTAAAGCAACACCACCTCCTGCAACAACACCTTCTTCAACTGCTGCTCGAGTTGCATGTAACGCATCTTCTACACGTGCTTTTTTCTCTTTCATTTCTACTTCTGTCGCAGCTCCTACTTTTAATACTGCAACACCGCCAGATAACTTAGCTAATCTTTCATTTAATTTTTCTTTATCATAATCAGATGTAGATTCAGTAATTTGTTGACGAATTTGAGATATTCTACGTTTAATATCAGATTTTCTTCCAGATCCACTAATTATAGTTGTTGAATCTTTTGTAATAACAACTCTTTTAGCTTGACCTAAATCTTCTAAAGTAGATTTTTCTAATTCCATTGCTAACTCTTCAGATATTACTATTCCTGAAGTTAATATAGAAATATCTTGTAACATATCTTTACGACGATCTCCAAACCCAGGAGCTTTAACTGCTGCAATTTTTACAATTCCACGCATAGAGTTTACAACTAAAGTTGCTAATGCTTCACCTTCTAAATCTTCAGAAATAATTAATAAAGGTTTTCCTGATTTCGCAACAGCTTCCAAAATAGGTAAAAGTTCTCTAACATTGGAAATTTTTTTATCAACTAAAAGTATATAAGGATTTTCTAATTCTACAACACCAGTTTCTGGTTTATTAATAAAATAAGGAGATAAATATCCTCGATCAAATTGCATTCCTTTTACTACTTCTAATTCATCTTCTAAACCTGTTCCTTCCTCTACAGTAATTACTCCATCATTTCCTACTTTTTCCATTGCTTCAGCAATTAAAGAACCAACATTTTCATCAGCATTCGCAGATATTGTTCCAACTTGAGTAATAGCTTTAGAATCTGAACATGGAACAGATAATTTTTTTAATTCTTGTACAGCTTTTACAACTGCTTGATCAATCCCTCTCTTTAAATCCATTGGATTCATTCCAGCCGCAACAGCTTTTAAACCTTCGTTAACAATAGATTGCGCTAATAAAGTTGCAGTCGTTGTTCCATCTCCAGCTACATCATTTGCTTTGGAAGCTACTTCTTTAACCATTTGTGCTCCCATGTTTTCAAACTTATCTTCTAACTCAATTTCTCGAGCAACAGAAACTCCATCTTTTGTTATACTTGGAGCACCAAAAGATTTATCTAAAACAACATTTCTACCTTTAGGTCCTAAAGTAACTTTTACTGCATCGGCTAATATATTTACTCCACGAAGCATTTTAGTACGAGCTTCATTTCCAAACTTTACGTCTTTAGCTGCCATTTTTAAATTTCCTCAAAGAATGTTTTAATAAAAAAATAAAAAAAAATATTATTTTTCAATAACTGCTAAAATATCATTTTCTGTTAAAATTAAAACTTCTTCATCATCAATTTTTTCTGTTTTTGCACCATATCCTTCATTAAAAATAACAATATCATTTACTTTGACGTCTAACTTTTTTATACTTCCATTATCTAAAATTCTCCCATTCCCAACTGCTAAAACCTTACCTCTATTAGACTTACCTGCAGCAGAACCCGTTAAAACAATTCCACCTGCAGATTTTGATTCAACTTCTTCACGCTTAATAAGAATACGATCATGTAAAGGGCGTATTTTCATTTTTTAAGATCTCCTTTCACATTTTTCTTTAATTATTAATTTTAATAAAAAATTTCTTACGATAATCTTTGTATTCTAAAATTAGATATGTGGACTATTTATATTACTTTCAAGGTTTAAATATAAAAATAAAGATTTTTTTTTAAATAAAAAAGAAAAAAATATTGACAAATTATAAGAATTAATGTTTTACTATGTATTATGCCCGGATAGCTCAGTTGGTAGAGCAGGGGACTGAAAATCCCCGTGTCGGTGGTTCAATTCCACCTTCGGGCAAATTTAAAAAAAATATTTTATATACCGAGAAATTGAAATCATAAATAAATTATTTTCCTATACAAAAACGAGAAAAAATTTTATTTAGAATATCGCGAGAAAAAATTTTTCCAGTAACTCTATTTAACGCATTTTGAGCATTTTGTAAAAAATAAGCTATTACTTCATAATTTTTATTTTTTTTCCATTCCTTCTTACCTAAAATTAATTCCTTTTTGGCTAAAATTATTTCTTCTAAATGTCTTTGCCGTGCTAAAAAGAAATTTTCTCCACAAACATCATAATTATACTTCTTTAAAATTTTTTTAAAATATTTAATAAAAATATCTAATCCGATTTTTTTTTTAATTGACATATAAATACAATGTATATTTTTATAAATAGATAAATGCGGAGGAATATTTGTTAAATCGATTTTATTACAAATTAAAATAATAGTAATAGAGCTTGGAAGTTTTTGAATAAACTTGAAAAACTTTTTCAATTGATCATTTTTATTTTTAGTAATATCTATTAAAAAAAATAAAATTTCAGATTTATAAATTTCTTTTTTAGCAAGAGAAATACCAATTTTTTCAACTTTATTTTGCGTTCTACGTATACCTGCAGTATCAGTTAATTCTATAAGAAATTTATTAAAATAAATTTTATTATGAATTAAATCTCTTGTCGTTCCTTTAATATTTGTTACTATAGAAAATTTTTTACATGACAATAAATTAAAAAAACTAGATTTCCCAGTATTTGGAAAACCAGCAATTACAACTTTTATTCCATTTTGTATAATTTTTCTATTTTTTGATAAACATAATAAATTATCTAAACAATTAATAATATTTTTTATTTTTTTTAAAAATTTTTTTTTAAAATTTATATTTAAATCTTCTTCTTCTGAAAAATTTAATTCTGATTCTAACATTACACGAATATCAACAACCTTATTAATAATATTTTTAATTTTATCTGAAAAAGATCCATTTAAAGATTTTAAAGATGCTTTCACTGCTGATTCAGAACTTGCATTAATTAAATCTATAATAGATTCTGCTTGTGTTAAATCTATTTTATCATTTAAAAAAGCTCTTTCAGAAAATTCTCCTGGTCGAGCAATACGTATTCCTGGTATTTTTAGAATTCTTTTAATTAATAGTTTAACAATATAACTATTTCCATGACCTTGTAATTCAAGCACATCTTCTCCTGTATATGAATTAGGTGCAGGAAACCATATTCCAATACCTTGATCTAAAACTTCACTATTCACATCAAAAAATTTTACATAACTAGCATATCTAGGTTTTAAAATTTTTCCTAAAACATCTAAAGAAACTCTATGAGATTTTTTACCAGAAATTCTTACTATATAAACTCCACCATTCCCTTGAGGAGTTACTTGAGCAACGATTGTTGTATCAGACATATATTTTTAAAAGAATGATTATTATTTTAGAAGAAAATTTTTTTTTAAAAAAAATTAAATTAATTTTTTTTTGTTAAATTCATCATAAACATATTTTTGTTGTACAATGCTAAATACATTACTTACAATATAATACAGAACCAATCCAGACGGAAACCATAAAAAAAATACTATAAAAAATATTGGTAACAACATCATTAACTTTTCTTGCATACTCCCTGATAAAATTTCTTGAAGACTTTTTTGCGAAGAAATCTTCTGTGTTATTAACATCGTTACCCCCATAATCACTGGAAGTATATAAAATGGATCATAATTTGAAAGATCATGAATCCAAAATATAAAAGGAGCATTTTTTAATTCAGATGTATTAGTTAAAGTATAATAAAAAGCTAAAAAAATTGGCATTTGAATAATTAATGAAAAAAATCCTGAAAAAGGAGAAAGATTATTTTTCTGATATAATTTAACAACTTTCTCGCTCATTTTAGTTGTATTGTTTTTATATTTTTCTTTCAAAAAATCTAACTTAGGTTGTAAATTTTTTAAATGTATCATAGAAAGATATTGAGATTTTGTTAAAGGATACATTAATAAACGTATTAATATTGTTAATAAAATTATAGAAAATCCCCAATTTCCTATTATTCTATAAAAAAATTTTAATAATATAAATAAAGGTTGAGACAAAAACCAAAAAAATCCATAATTAACTGTTGATTTATTATTATTTACAACAGATAACTCTTCTTTTTGAACTTTTGTATCAACCAGAGAATCTAAAAAAAAATTTTTTTTATAATTTGATAAAAAAAAAAATAAAAATATATTTTTTTTAAGAGTAGAAAGAAACTCAAAAATATTGTAACAAACAAAATTTAAAATTCTTACAATCACTACGTGAAAAAAATTACTATTATGAGAAAATAATTTTTTCAACTCTGTAAAATGTCTATTGTAAAAATTTTTATCTAAAAATTGATTATCATTCGAACAATTTACCTGAAAAGTTTTATTATTGTATAGATGAATTATATTTTGAGAAAAACCATATAAATCATCAGTATTACATGATAATCCTTGTACGTTAATAATATTTAATGATTTTCGCAAAAAATTTTTAGATATTTTTTTCTTACTCAAATCATAAATATTATTATTTAACTGAAAATATTTTTTTTTATTCAAATTTTTTAAAAAAAAAAACTAGATTGTTTCTTTGAAATATTATTTTGAAAAATTTCAAATTTATAAGAATTATTATCTTTTTTAGAAACTAAATCTGCAACATCATCAATATGATCAGCATCTCCTTGACTCGCTGCTTCATCATAGCTATGATCATTTATATCATCTTCTTGTTTTTTTACTTCATTTTTTGGAGCACTCGGAGTTTCTACTTTTATCGGTGTTTTTGGAGCTTCTTTCGGAGCACTCGGAGTTTCTACTTTTATCGGTGTTTTTGGAGCTTCTTTCGGAGCATTTGGATTTTCTGTTTTCGCTGGTGTTTTTGGAGCTTCTTTCGGAGCATTTGGATTTTCTGTTTTCGCTGGTGTTTTTGGAGCTTCTTTTGGAGCATTTGGATTTTCTGTTTTTTCTGGTGTTTTTGGAGCTTCTTTTGGAGCATTTGGATTTTCTGTTTTTTCTGGTGTTTTTGGAGCTTCTTTTGGCTTATTCGGATCTTGATTTTGTTGATCATTTTTATCATTTTGCTGAGTTTTTACAGAACTATCTTTAGTAGAATTTATATTCTCTGAAGAATTCTTATTATGCAATACATGCCATAAAAAAAAAGAAACAACGATAAAAGAAAAAATAAAAAAAATTCGTCTATAATTCATATTTTTCTGCTCTTTTATTTAATATATTTGTTAGTAAGTTATTAAATTAATCTTTTTTTTTAAATTTTAAATTATTAAAATTTAGTTAAAGTAAAATAATTAATTTAAATATTATAAAAAAACATTCGCATCTTAAAACAATTTATTTTGGTTTAAAAAAATTTTTATACCATAAAAAACTCAATCTCTTCAAAAAAAATTTATGAGATTTTATATCTTGTCTTTTTATATTAACAACAAAATCCATTTTACAAAAATTTTCTTTATTAATGCGAAAAAATTCTCTAATAACTCTTTTAAAATAATTTCTTTTATTAGCTTTTTTTATATTTTTTTTTGCAATTGAAATACCTAATCGAGAATATTTTACATTATTTTTTCGAGAAAATATAAAGATCTCCTTAAATTTTACTATATAAGAATGTTTAAAAACATTTTTATATTGTTGCGAACTTAATAATCTAAATTTTTTTTTAAAAGAAAATTTTTTCACAAGAGATTTTTAAATCGTATTATTTAGAAGAAATTGTTAAAAAAAACCGCGCTTTTGCTCTTCTTCGAGATAAAATATGACGACCATTTTTAGTAGACATTCTTTTTCTAAAACCGTGTACTCGATTTTTTTTTAAAACTGATGGTTGAAAAGTTCTTTTCATAATCCTAAAACCTAATATAAATGAATTTTTATTTAAAAAAAATAAAAAATTTTTAAATTTATATTTTCTGAAATATTTATAAATACAAAAATAATAATATATTATAAAAAAAATTAAAATATATTTTTATTATACATTATAACATCATATAATCATTTTCTTTATTTTTATTTCTCAAAATATAAATAAAAATTTTTCAATTTAATATTCTATTAAATTAGAAACTTAATATTTTTTCTTGTGGAGTATAATTAAATGTTTTATTTAAAATGGAAAAAATGTATTAATTATTTTAAAAAAAAAATACCACAAAGTGAATTTAATATGTGGATACGCCCTTTACAACCAAAAATTAAAAAAAAAAATTTTTTTTTATATACTCCCAACAATTTTTTTTTACTTTGGATTAAAGAAAAATATTTAAAAAAAATAAAAATATTAGTAAAAAAATATTTTAATATCAAATCTAGTCATATAAAACTAATTATAAATAAAAAAATTATTCAAATATCTAAAAACTATAATATAAAAAAAAATGAAAATAATCAGGAAAATGTTTTAAAAAAGTATAAATTCAAAAATTTTATTATTGGAAAATCTAATAAATTAGCATATCAATCAGCATATCATATAGCACAAAATCCAGGAAATTTTTATAATCCATTTTTTTTATATGGAAAAACAGGATTAGGAAAAACTCATTTATTATATGCAATTAAAAACTCTTTAGAAAAAAAAAAATATCAAAAAATAATATATATAAAATCTGAACATTTCGTGCAAAAAATGGTTAAGTCATTAAAAAATAATTCTATTGAAAAATTTAAAAAATATTACCGTTCAGCAAATATTTTAATAATAGAAGATATTCAATTTTTTTCATATAAAAATAGAACGCAAGAAGAATTTTTTTATACTATATATGATTTAATTGAAAAAAATAAACAAATTATTATTACTTCTAATTGTTATCCAACCAAAATGAAAGGAATAAATGAAAGATTACAATCAAGACTAGATTCTGGATTAAGTGTATGCATCAATACTCCTACAAAAAATACACGAATTAAAATTTTGATTAAAAAATCTCATGAAAAAAATATTTTTTTACCATACAGAATAATATATTTTATTGCAAACAACTTTAAATCAAATGTTCGTGAACTTGAAAGTATTTTAAATAAAATTCAAGCAAACCTTTTGTTTAATAAACATAAAAATATTACTATAAATCTTATAAAAAAAATATTAAAAGATTTTTTACAAGTAAAAAAAAAAAAAATTACTATAAAAAAAATTCAAAAAATCGTATCAAAACATTATAATATTAAGTTATCTGAATTATTATCTATTAAAAAAAATAAATCTATTATACTCCCACGCCAAATAGCTATGACTCTTTCTAAAAATCTAACTAAACATAGTTTACAAGAAATTGGAAATTTTTTTAATAAAAAAACACATACAACTGTCTTATATGCATGTAAAAAGATAAAAAAATTGTATAATAAAAATCTTATTATCCAAAAAAATTATAATATTTTACTAAAAAAACTATCTGTATAAAATTATGAAATTTATTACTGAAAAAAAAAATATTTTAATTCCATTACAAAAGATTAATACATTATTAATAAAAAATAATCCTAATAAAATTTTAGGAAATATTTTAATTGAAATTAATAAAAAAAATATATTTTTAAGAAGCACAAATACAGAAATTGAGCTAATATATAAAATTTCTAATGATTATGAATGTAATCCAGGAAAAATTACTGTTTCAGGAAGAAAAATGTTAGAAATATTCAGAATAATTTCCGAAAAATCATTAATTTATATTAAATTAATAAAAAAAAAATTATATATTTCATCAAATAAAAGTAAATTTTGTTTACTAACAATTTCTGAAAAAAAATTCCCATATTTTAAAAAAAAAAAATATAAAAGAAAATTTCATATAGAACAAAAAATTTTTAAAAATATGTTAGAATATATTTATTTTTCAATGTCTTCACAAGATATTAGACCATATTTAAATGGAATTTTCATAGAATTTCAAAAAAAATATATTAGATCTATTGCAACTAATGGACATAGAATGGCAATCTTTAAGAAAAAAATAAAAGAAAGATATCCTATTTTTTCTATGATTTTACCCAGAAAATCAGTTATTGAATTAATTAAACTTTTAAACCATAAAAAAAATTTAATAACAATTCTATATCATAAAAACTATATTCAATTTCACATTGAAAATATTATTTTTACTTCAAAATTAATAAATAGTAATTTTCCAAATTTAGATCATATCTTAATTAAAGATAAAAAATATACAATAAAAACTAATGCAAAAAAATTAAAAAAATCTTTATCCCATGTATCTATTTTAGTTCACGAGCAATTAAAAGGAATATATTTAAAACTATCAAATAATCAATGTAAAATTACTTCGCACAATCAAGATGAACAAGCAAAATATAAATTTACACTTAAATATAAGTATCATAAAAAAATAAAATTATCTCTTAATATTAATTATTTATTAGACGTTTTAAACGTTTTAAAAAATAATTTTATTAATTTAATTCTTGATGAAAAAATTCAATATTTACAAATTGAAGTTCCAGATAAACCAGAGTTAAAATATATAATTTTACCTTTATATCTATAATTTATATAAAAAATTTTAGTAAAAAGAAAAAATTTTCAAATATATAAATTTTTATAACAAGAGAAATAATGAAAAACACTTATAATTCATCTAACATAAAAATATTAAAAGGTTTAGAAGCAGTAAAAAGACGTCCAGGAATGTATATAGGAGATACAGATGATGGAACAGGATTACATCACATGGTATTTGAAGTAGTCGATAATTCTATTGATGAAGCTCTTGCTGGACATTGTAGTAAAATAATTGTTTCCATTCATAAAGATGATTCAATCTCAGTAAAAGATAACGGAAGAGGAATTCCTACAGATATTCATCCTGAAGAAGGTATACCAGCTTCTGAAGTAATTATGACAATGTTACATGCTGGAGGGAAATTCGATGATTACTCATATAAAATATCAGGAGGTTTACATGGTGTTGGAATATCTGTTGTAAATGCGTTATCTCAAAAATTAAAACTAACTATATATCGGAATAAAAAAATTTATCAACAAATATATTCTAATGGAAAAAAAATCAGTGAGTTAGAGATAATTGGAAAAAGCAAAACAACAGGAACTAAAATAAGATTCTGGCCTAATAGAAAAATTTTTAAAAATGTAAAAAAATTTAAACATGAAATTATTGCAGAAAGATTAAAAGAATTATCTTTTTTAAATCCAAATATTTCTATCTATCTACTTAATCATATAAAAAAAAAAAAAAAAAAATATTATCATCAAGGAGGGATTAAAGAATTTATTCAACATATCAATAAAAAAAATAAATTTATTCACTCAAAAATATTCTATTTTATTTCAAAAAAAAAAAATATCCTTATAGAAGTTGCTATGAAATGGAATGATTCTACAAAAGAAAATATTTTATGCTATACCAATAATATCCCTCAAAAAGAAGGAGGAAGTCATCTATCAGGATTTAAATCATCACTTACGAGAACTATTAATAATTATATAGATAAAGAAATATCTCATAGAAGAAATAAAATTAATATCATTGGAGACGATGTTAGGGAAGGATTAACAGCAATTGTTTCTATAAAAATAAATGATCCAAAATTCTCTTCACAAACAAAAGAAAAATTAGTATCTTCTGAAGTAAAACCTATAATTGAATCGTTAATACATGAAAATTTAATAAATTTTTTATTAGAAAATCCTACTGATACAAAAATAATTATTAATAAAATTCTTGAATCCGCAACGACTAGAGAAGCAGCAAGAAAAGCTAGAGAAATAACAAAAAAAAAAAGCGCATTGGAAATATCTGGTTTGCCTGGAAAATTATCTGATTGTCAAGAAAAAAACCCTACTTTATCAGAAATATATTTAGTCGAAGGAGATTCTGCTGGAGGATCAGCTAAACAAGGTAGAAATAGAAAAAATCAAGCAATATTACCATTAAAAGGGAAAATTCTTAATGTTGAAAAATCAACGTTTGAAAAAATGCTTTCTTCGCAAGAAGTTACTTCAATAATTACAGCCTTAGGATGTGGGATAGGAAATGAAAATTATGATTTAAAAAAACTAAGATATCATAGAATTATAATAATGACAGATGCAGACATCGACGGATCACATATCAGAACTTTATTATTAACTTTTTTTTATAGATACATGCCAGAAATTATTGAAAGAGGACACATATATATTGCTCAACCTCCACTATATAAAATTAAAAAAGGAAAAAAAGAAAAATATATAAAAAATTACCTATCAATGAAAAATTATCAAATAAAAATTGCGTTAAAAGAAATTCAAATAATTAATTCTAAAAAAGAACGCATTGAAAAAAATTTAAAGGAGTTTAATAAAATTATATATAATTATATTAAATTAAAAAAAAATATCAAAAAAAAATATCCTATTTTTGTAAAAAATATTTTTCATAAATTAATGGAATATAAATCTATTAATAATTTTGAAAATAAAAGAATATTGCAAAAATGGATTAAAAATTTAATTAAAAAACTAAATTCTACAAATAGTTATAATGATAAATATTCATTCATCATAAAATATACAAAAGAACAAAAAAAATTTGAAATACATATACATGTTAAAATATATGGAAATATTCAATGTTATATTTTAAAAAAAAAATTCTTTACAAGCTCAACGTATAAAAAAATATCTATTATTTATAATCAATTTAAATCTTTTATAAAAAATAATTTATATATTAAAATACATAAAAAAAGAAAAAAAATAACATCTTTAAAAAAAATTTTCAAATGGATTATGAAACATTCCAAAAAAAAATCTACAATACAACGTTATAAAGGTTTAGGAGAAATGAATCCACAACAATTATGGAATACAACAATGAATCCTGAAACTAGAAGAATGTTAAAAGTACAAATCTCAGATGCTATTTATGCAAACAAATTATTTAGTATTCTTATGGGAGATTCAGTGGAACCGCGAAAAAAATTTATTCAAAAAAACTCCTTAAAAGCAGAAAATATAGATTTTTAAACGTTTTATTATTAAAAAAAAATTAATTTTATATCAAAAAATTATTAGCGGCAGAAAAAAAATAAAATACACCGCCGCTAAAACACAAAATGTAAGAAATATTTCATTTTTATAAAAATTAATTCTTATTTTTTTTTATTTTTTCTAAAATTTTTATTTTTTTTAAAATATCTTTGTATTTTCTAAAAATATTTAAATTTCTTTCTATATTAATTTTATTATATTTATTTTCTATTATTTTTTTTTTTTTTAATAATTTTTTTTTATCTAGATGCGTAATATTAAAAAAATAATCAGATATTAAATTTACTAATCTAGGTTGAACTTCTACGATTCCTTTTGAAGTATACAATTTTTCAGAAAAATTACTAGATTGTACAACATTGATTATTCCCGGTTTAATAAAAGTTATTAAATGAGCATGTTGAACATATACACTAAAATTTCCTTTTTCTCCTGTTAACACAACATATTTAATATTTTTATAATATAAATTTTTTTTTAAACTCACAATATTTAATGTTAAAAACATATAACTTTAAATTTCCTTTTATTTTCTATATATTATCTTCAAATTTTTGTACAGCTTCTTTTACAGAGCCGATCATATAAAAAAAACTTTCCGGTATATGATCATAATCCCCACGTAATATACATTTAAAACCAAAAATAGTATCTTTTAAAGTAACATATTTTCCAGAAGATCCGGTAAAAACTTCAGCAACAAAAAAAGGTTGAGATAAAAATTTTTGTACTTTTCTCGCTCGTGAAACTAATAATTTATCATTTTCAGATAATTCATCTACCCCAAGTATGGAAATAATGTCTTTTAAATCTTCATATTTTTGCAAAATAGATTGAACTTCTCGCGCAATATTATAATGATCTTTACCAATGACACTTGAATTCAAATTATTACTAGTAGAATTTAAAGGATCTATAGCAGGATAAATTCCTAAAGAAGAAATCTTTCGACTTAATGTAATTGTAGCATCTAAGTGAGAAAAAGTTGCAACAGGAGATGGATCAGTGAAATCATCAGCAGGAACATAAACCGCTTGTATTGAAGTAATTGAACCATTTTTTGTAGAAGTAATACGTTCTTGTAAAGATCCCATTTCATCAGATAAAGTAGGTTGATATCCAACTGCAGAAGGAATTCTACCTAATAAAGAAGAAACTTCTGTTCCTGCTAAAATATATCGATATATATTATCAATAAACAACAAAACATCCTTTCCTTCTTCACGAAATTTTTCAGCTAAAGTTAATCCAGTAAATGCTACTCGGAACCTATTTCCAGGAGGTTCATTCATTTGTCCATATACTAAAGAAACTTTGTCTAAAACTTTTGAATCTTGCATTTCATTATAAAAATCATTTCCTTCTCTGACTCGTTCTCCAACTCCTGTAAAAACAGAATATCCCGAATGTTTAATTGCAATGTTTCTAATTAATTCCATCATATTAACTGTTTTTCCAACTCCTGCTCCGCCAAACAACCCAATTTTCCCCCCTTTAGAAAATGGACATATCAAATCAATAACTTTAATGCCAGTTTCTAAAATAACACGAGAATTAGATTGTTCTTGGTACGAAGGAGGTGATCGATATATTTCCCAATATTCTTGATCAGAAATATTTTCTTGATTAAAAATAGGACCTTTTCCATCTATTGGCTCACCTAAAACATTGATAATTCTACCTAAAGTCCATTTTCCAACAGGAACTTTAATAGTATGTTTTAAATTTTTAACATACATGCCTCTTTTTACACCGTCTGAAGAACCCATAGAAATTGTACGAACAAGATTAGATCCTAAATGTTGCTGTACTTCTAAAATTAAAGAAAAATTTTGTACTTCTAAAATATGATAAATTTTAGGTAAAGCTTCTTGAGAAAATTTCACATCAATAATAGGACCAATAACTTGAACAATCTTTCCAAAAGACATATTTTTTTTAAACCTCAATATATTTAATCCATTAAAACTACAGATGCTCCAGAAATTATTTCAGTCAATTCTTGAGTAATATTAAATTGACGAGATTTATTATATATAACCTGTAAATCTTGAATTAAAGTAGCACTGTTTTCTGTTGCATTTTTCATAGCTATAATTCGTGAAGAATATTCATTTATTAAATTTTCTAAAATACTATGATATATTTTTATTGTACAAAATCTATTTAAAATATTTTCATACAATAAAGAAGAATCAGATTCATAAATATAATCCCAAGAATTTTTTGATAGACTTTTTTTAGAATTTCGTTGAATAGGAAATAATTTTTCAATAATAGGGATATATTTTTTCTTATTACAATTTTTATTGTACACAATAAAAATTTCATGAAATTTTTTTTTCTTATAATTTTGAAAAATTTTATTTGAAAAGTTTTTAACTGTAAAAAAATTAAAATTTTTATAAAAATTGAAATTATATTCTTGAATATTTTCTTTTAATTGATTAATAAAAATTGATTCTTTTTTTCCAAATATTATAATTTTAAAAGAAAATTTTCCAAAAATAGACTCTTTTAAATATAAAAGAAAATGTTTAAATAAATTTGTATTTAAATTACCACATAAACCTTTACTTGATAAAACAACAATAAAAATTATTTTTTTAATCTTTTTCTGAAAAAAAAATAAACTTTTTTCTTTTTTATTACGTATCAAATTACTAAGATTACAAATAATTTTTTCAAGAGTATTTAAATATGGTTGAATTAAATTTATTTTAACTTTAGATTTTTTCATTTTAATCACAGAGATCATTTCCATAGCTCGAGTGATTTTTTTTGTATTTAACACACTATTAATTTTATTTTTTATCTCTTTTTTATTAATCATAAAAACCATTTTCAATATATAAAATATTATATTTCATTATAATCTTTTTGAAACGATTTAATTAAATCCATTATTTTTTTTTCTATTACAATATTATATTCTCCATATTTATTTATCTCTTTAAGTAAAGAAAAATATTTTTTTTTAGCATAAAACAAGAAATTTTTTTTAAAATTATAAATATTTTTAAATTTAATTGTATTTAATATTTTTTTTTCTATTAAAAATAAAAGTATGGATTGTTCAGCAATAGAAAGAGGTTGGTATTGCTTCTGTTTTAATAATTCAATAATTTTTTTACCAAAACTTAATTGTTTTTGTGTATCAACATCCAAATCTGAAGAAAATTGTGAAAATGCTGCTAACTCCTGATATTGTGCTAAAAAAGTTCTAATTCCTGCAGAAAATTTTTTAATAATTTCAATTTGTGCAGAACTTCCTACACGAGAAACTGATATTCCAGAATTAACAGCAGGTCGTATTCCAGAATTAAAAAGATTAGACTCTAGAAATATCTGACCATCTGTAATAGAAATAATATTTGTTGGAACAAAAGATGCAACATCTCCTAACTGTGTTTCAATAATTGGAAAAGCTGTTAAAGATCCAGTTTGTTTTTTTTTAATAAATCTTGCTTTATTTTTAGAAAATAAATATTTCTCATTTACTTTTGATGCTCTTTCTAATAATCTAGAATGTAAATAAAATATATCTCCAGGATATGCTTCTCTTCCTGGTGGTCTTTTTAATAATAAAGAAATTTGTCTATATGATATTGCATGTTTAGATAAATCATCATAAACAATTAGAACATCTTCTCCTTTATCCCTAAAATATTCTCCTATTGAACACCCGGAATATGGAGATAAATATTGTAAAGCAGCTGAATCAGATGCAGATGCAGAAATAACAACCGTATTTTCTAAAGCATCATTATTTAATAAAATTTGAACAATTTCAGAAATAGATGACATTTTTTGACCAATTGCAACATAAATACATTTAACACCTAAATTTTTTTGATTAATTATTATATCAATAGCTAAAGATGTTTTTCCAGTTTGTTTATCTCCAATAATTAACTCTCTTTGTCCTTTTCCAATAGGTATCATAGAATCAATAGATAAATAACCAGTATGAATAGGTTTATTAATTTTTTCTCGATCAATAACTTCAGGAGCTTTATTTTCTATAGGATAATAACCGTTATTAATAATTTCACCTTTTCCATCAATAGGAATTCCTAAAGCATTAACAACACGCCCTAAAAAATTCTCTCCTACTGGAACTTCTAAAAGTTTTCCTGTACATCGGACATTCATACCTTCATAAATATCTGAAAAAGGACCTAAAATAATAGCTCCAACAATATCTTTTTCTAAATTTAATGCAATAGCATATATATTTTTAGATAATACAAGCATTTCTCCTTGCATTACATTATTTAAACCATAAATTTTAACAATCCCATCCATAACAGAAATTACTTGACCTTCATTATATATACGTGTATTAATTTTAAAATCCAAAATACGTTTTTGAATTATTTTACTAATTTCTACAGAATTTATCTGCATTATCTTCATTCTCTTTTATATTTTTAAAAAATTTATTAAACATTCTAAATCATATTTAATAGAATAATCAATTATAAAACCGTCTATAATAATTACTATTCCACTAATCAAACTTTTATCTATAAAAAATTTTAAAGAAATTTTTTTAGAAAAAAATTTACTTAAAAAATTAATTATGTTTTTTTTTTGTAAATTATTAATATAATGAGAAGTTTTTAAGACTACTTGAATCATATGTTCATAAGTATTTTTTTTATATTTATACGCTTGATAAATTTCAGGAATTAAAGATAGTTTTTTGTTTTCAGATAAAATTTTTAAAAATTTTTTTTCAGAATCATATAATTTGAAATTTTTGAATAAAAATTTTAAAAACTTATATGATATATGATATTCTAAATATCCAGATATAATAAATTTCATATTTTTATCTTGAATAATTAAAGATAATAATTTTAAAAATTCTTTCCAACGGCGTATTCTTTTTTCTTTAACCGCAACATAAAAAATAGCTTTTGCATAAATATATGCAATTTTTTTTAAAAACATTTTGAAGCGCCTTTAAAATCTAAAATAAATTGTTTAATACTTTTATTTAGATGATCTTCTTTTACAAGTTTTTCTTTTAAAATTTTTTCAGCAATTTTTATACCTAAAGAAATAGATTTCTTTTTAATATCATTGTATGCTTTAATTTTCATAATCGAAATTAATAATTTCATTTCTTTTAAAATTTTTTTTCTTTCAAAAAATGCTTTTTTTTTAGCGTCTTCGATAATAAAATTTTTTTTCTCAAATGCACTTTCAATAATTTTAAAAGATTTTTTTTTTGCGGAATGAATCTTTAATATATTTTTTTGATTTATTCGATCAATCTTATTTTTAGCTTTTTTTAAGCGAATCATTGACTTACGAACTTCGCTTTGTCTTTTTTCAATAACTTTGATAATTTTAGGCCAAATAAATTTCATACAAAAAAAGACAAAAAAAATAAAAGAAATAGCTTGTCCTAAAATAGTTGCATTAATATGCATAAATATTTATTCCTTAAAAATTATTTTCATAAAAATGTTATATTGAAATAAAATCTAATTTTAAAAAAAATATTTTTGCAACTAAAAATTAACTATGAAATTCCAAAAATCATATATAACCCTAAACCAACTGTAATCATTGGAATAGCATCAACTAATCCCATCACAATAAAAAATTGCGCTCTTAAAATTGGAATAGAATCTGGTTGTCTTGCTGCGCCTTCTAAAAATTTACCTCCTAATATCCCAATTCCAATAGCTGCTCCAATAGATCCTAATCCAATCATAATTGCCGATGCTAAATAAACATAATTCATATTTGTATGATGCATAAACAAACCCCAAATTCTATAAAACATTGAAAGTTAATGTTTCTTCTTCTTAGTAATAGAAAGATAAATAATAGTTAAAACCATAAAAATAAAAGATTGTAAAAATATTATTAAAATATGAAAAATAGCCCACGGAACGCTTAAAACCCATTGAATCCACCACGGTAATAACGCAGAAATAAGTATAAAAATCATTTCTCCAGAATATATATTTCCAAATAATCTTAAACCTAAAGAAACTGGTTTAGAAAATAATGAAATTATTTCCAAAAAAAAATTAAAAAAAAGAAAATACTTATTGTTGAAAGGTTCTAAAAATAAACTTTTAAAAAAACCAATAAATCCTTTGTATAAAATATTATAAAAAATAATTAAAACAAATATACTAAAAGACATTGCAAGAACAATATTTATATCAGATGAAGGAACAAATCTCATATGAGAAATATGAAAAAGATATTTACAGAGAAATGGAATAAAATCAACAGGTAATAAATCCATTAAATTCATTAAAAAAATCCAAAAAAAAATCGTTAAGGATAAAGGAGCAATAAGAGGATTTTTATTATTAGGATATAATTCTTTTATATTTTTATTAACAAAATTGATTGAAAGTTCAACAAAAGATTGCAATTTCCCAGGAACTTCAAAATTTAAATTTCTGGAAACGCTATAAAAAAAACTGATAAAAACTAAACCTAAAAAAAATGAAAAAAAAATTGAATCTAAATTTATAATAAAAAAACAATTATCTTGATCATGATAACTTAAAATTCTAAATGTTTTTAAATTCAACTGAAGATGGTGCAAATGATGGCTAATATATTCTTTTGAATTAAATACACTTTTTAAAAACATTATAACTATTACCTTGGTAAAAAAATATAAAAAATATTTTTATATGAAAATATTTTTTAAAAAAAAATAAACATTTTTTTTAAAAAAAAATATTTGAAAAATAAAAGCATCCTATTTACATTAAAAAACTAAAAAAGATAAAAAAAATAATAAAAAATTAAAAATATAATCAAAAATAATAATTTTTATAACTTATTTTTTACAAAAAAATTATTTTTCTTTAAATAAATTAATAATATTGATATAGCTGATGGAGTCATTCCTGAAAGACGAGATGCTTGTCCAATTGAAGTTGGTTTATGAATATCTAATATATTTTTTACTTCCGTAGATAATCCTGTAATAGATTTATAATTTATTTTATTAGATAAAAAAATCTTTTCATATTTAAGATGTTTTTTAATTTCATTAGTTTGACGAGTAATATATCCATGATATTTAATTTGTATCTCTAATTGTTTTAGAGATTCAAAATCATTTGAAATTTTAGGATTATACAAATTTAAACTGATTAATTTTTCAATACTAATTTCAGGTCTTTTTAATATATTATAAAGATTAGTATTTTGTTTAATCGGATCCAATAAATATTTATTTAATTTGTTTGTAATAGAAAAATTTGGTTTAAATAAAATAGATTTAATATGCGATTTTTCACTTTCAATGTTATTAACTTTTTGATTATAACGATTCCATCTGAAATTATCAACTAAACCAATTTTTCTTCCAATTCTAGTCAATCTTAAATCTGCGTTATCTTCACGAAGTAAAAGTCTATATTCAGATCTTGCAGTAAACATTCTATAAGGTTCTTTAGTACCTTTTGTACATAAATCATCTATTAAAACACCTATATAACACTGATCACGACGAGGATACCAAAGGGATTTTTTTAAAGAAAAAAAAGCAGCATTAATACCTGCAATAATTCCTTGAGCTGCAGCTTCTTCATAACCTGTAGTTCCATTTATTTGACCTGCAAAAAAAAGACCAGAAACAAATTTAGATTCTAAAGTTAAATTTAAATCCATAGGATTAAAATAATCATATTCTACTGCATAGCCTGGTTGTAAGATTTTAGCATATTGTAAACCAGGAATAGTTTTCAAAAACTTTTTTTGTATACTAAACGGTAAACTAGTAGAAATACCATTTGGATAAATTATTTTGCTTTTTAAACCTTCAGGTTCTAAAAAAATTTGATGTCGAGATCTGTCTGAAAAACGTTTAATTTTATCTTCTATAGAAGGACAATAACGAGGTCCTAAACCGCTTATTTTCCCTGAATAAACAGCGCTTAAAAATAAATTTTTATTAATAATTTTATGAGTATCTTTATTTGTATATGTAATATAACAAGAAATTTGTTTATTTTTTTTTTTCTTCTGATGAATAAAAGAAATATATGGTATAGGAAAATCGCCTTTTTGTTTTTCTAATTTGCTAAAATCAATACTATCTTTATGAATTCTAGGAGGTGTTCCTGTTTTTAAACGATTAATTCTAAAAGAATACCTTTTTAACTTATCAGCTAATAAATTTGAAGGTTTATCTGTTATTCTTCCTCCTAAAAAAAGTTTTTTCCCAATATATATTTTTCCATTTAAAAAAGTTCCTGTAGTTAATACAATAGAATTAGAAAAAAAATTTATATTATTAATAGTAATCACACCAATAATTTTATCTTTTTTAATAATTAAATCTATAACTTCTTGTGCAAGAATAGATAAATTTTTTTGAGCAAACAATTTTTTTTTAACTATATGGGAATAAATATCACGATCAACTTGAACACGTGTTGAGCGAACTGCAGGTCCTTTCTTTAAATTTAAAGTTCTAAATTGTATACCAGAATAATCCGCAAAAATTCCCATAAAACCACCTAACGCGTCAATTTCTTTAACTAATTGACTTTTTCCAATTCCACCAATAGCAGGATTACAAGATAAACAACCTAATTTTTTTATATCTTGTGTTAAAAGAAGAGTTTTACAACCAATTCCAGAGGCAGCTAAACATGCTTCAGTTCCTGCATGACCTCCGCCAATTACTATAACATCATAAAAATTTTTTAATTTAGACAAAATTTTAAAATAACCTCGTTATTAATTGATATATATAATATATATTATTTAACTTATGTTTTAAAGAAATAAAAAAAAATAAAAGAATAAAAAAAAAATAAAAGAATAAAATAAAAAATAAAAAATAAAAAAAATAAATAACTTTAATTTTATTTAAAAAAATAAATAACTTATTATTATTAATAATTATTTTGTTCACAAAAAAGTTTTAATATATTTAAAAAATTGATTTTTGATCATTTTTTTTTTGTTTATAAAATGTTTATAACTTGTTTATAAAAAAATCTTTTAACATTTTTCTTGATTTTTTTTGAAAAAAATATAATATAATTTTTATATCTAATTTTTTTAAAAATCATGGAGTATATGAAGATTATGAATTTAAAAAGATATGTTAAAAGTGATTTTTTTATCTGTTCTTTTATTTTTTTATTTCTTTCAAGTTTTTTTGTTTTATTGCAAAATATTTCTTATACTAATTTAAGCAACAAAAGTTCATTTGTTTCGCATAATTTTTCTTCTTGTATAGAAAAAAAAAATGCTAATATAGTTTTTAAAAATGAGAAAGATGTAGATGATTTAAAAATAAATAAAATGTATTTTTTTAATCATAATTTAAATACAAAATTTGATTTTAAATATTTAAATGAACTAAAAGATAAATTAGATAAAAAAAAAGATTCTTTAAAAAACATTTTACATAAAAATCAGAATATCTATGGTTTTTTAATTTTTTTAAAAGTATTGATAAATCCTTTAAATGTATCTGATATTCCATATATTTTAGATACTTATCCTAAAGTTTTAACATATGTTAATGATCCAAATTTAAAATGTTTAATGTTATTAAGAGTTGCACAAGTTCAATTTTGTTATGGAGATAATAAAGGAACAATAAAAACTCTTGATAGTATAAAAGTATATCCATGGAATTTATATGCTCAACTTATAAAGAAAAATATTTTTCCATCCGTAGCAATTAAAACTTTACATTAGTTTACACATTTTGTAAAAAATTAGGTTAAAAAAATGAATTTTACCGTTTCTTTAATTGGTTATGAAAATGTTGGGAAATCTACAATATTTAATAATCTAACAGATGAATACTCTTTAGTTTTAAAAAAAATGAAAGGTGTTACGAGAGATCGGAAAACTGGTAAAGTTCATTTAAAAAAATTTTTTTTTACATTAATTGATAATCCGAGTTTTTTTTCTTCTAATAAAGTTTTGAAGAAAGAAATTTTGTTGCAAATTTCTTTGTCAATTAAAAACTCTGATTTTATTTTTTTTGTTGTTAATGCAAAATATGGATTAACTTACAAAGATAGAATAATTATCGAAAAGTTAAGAAAAAAAAAAAAAAAAATTATTTTAATAATAAATAAAATTGATAAAACAAAAAATTTAGATTTTATTAATGATTTTTATGCTCTCGGATTGAAAGAAATTTATAAAATTTCAGCTTTGAATTTAAAAGATATTTATTTTTTTAAAAAAAAAATAGTATCTTTTTTTAAAAAAAAAAATTTAATACAAGAAAATTCATTATTTAAAAAAGAAATATTTAAAAATATAGAAATAGTTAAAATCAAGATTGCGATAATTGGAAAACCTAATGTCGGAAAATCAACTTTAATCAATAAATTAGTGCAAGATAATAATAGATTAATAACATCTAATTTTCCTGGAACTACAGGTGATATTATTCAAACTTTTACATATTATGATCAAGTAAAATATATTTTTTTTGATACAGCAGGAATACGTAGAAGATCTAAAATAAATTCTTTTTTAGAGAAATTTTTTGTGAAAAATTCTATTAGTCAATTGAGAAAAATTGATTTATCAATATTGGTTATTGATTCTTCTGAAAAAGTTGTTTCTAATCAAAATTTAGTTTTATGGAATTTAATTAATAAATTTGGTTTTCCTGTAATTATTCTTGTAAATAAATGGGATATTTTAACAAAGACAGAAAAAATATCTTTTAAAGAAAATATTTATTTTCGCTTTCGATTTGTAAAAAATATTAAATTTTATTTTGTATCATTTCTTTTTACAAAAAATATTAGAAAGTTTTTATTACAATTAATTAAAAAATTTTATTTTATTTCTAAAAAAAAAATAAATAGTTCATTTTTAACAAAAATTTTATATCTTGCTTTAGAAAAAAAGAAACCTCCATTGTTAAATAGAAAAAAAAAATCTACATTAAAGTATGCAAATTTTGGTGGAATAAATCCACCAATAATTGTTATACATGGTAATAATTTAGACAATTTATCTCTTTCGTATAAGAAATATTTAAATAATTTTTTTTCATGTCATTTGAATTTATTAGGTTCTTCTCTAAAATTAGAATTTAAAAATAGTAGAAATCCTTTTCATAATAAAAAAGATTATTAAATTTTTTATAAAATTATTTTAATTATGATTTGCAGTATATAAAGGTATTTTTACTTCAATATCAAATTTTCCTAATTTTGCTTGACAAGATAAACGACTTTTTTCAGTTAAACCCCATGCTTTATCTAGTATATCTTCTTCTTTTTCTTTCATTGTAGACAATGTTGAAAATCCTTTTTTTATAATGCAATGACATGTACTACAAGAACAAGATTTTTCACATGCGTGTTCAATGTTTACATTATTTCTCAATGCTACGTCTAAAATTGATTCTCCTTCTTTCCCAAAAAAAGAACCCCCTTTAGGTAATAATTTTTTATGTGGTAAAAATTTTATTTTAGGCATTTTAATAACTCTTTTATTAAATGAATATATTAATTTAAAATTTTCATGATTTTTTTTATAATAAAAATTATTTAAAAAAAAGAAAATAATTTTATTGGTTAAAATTTTTTTATTATTTTATTTTTTTTTTAAAATTTTTTAAAAAAATAATTTTTTGAAAGATAATATAAGATTTTTTCCAAGATTTTTTTATTAATTTTATTTTTATTTTTTTAAGATTTTTTTTAAATAGAGAATCAATTTTACGTATAAAATTTAATATTGCTTTTTTGTTTTTTTTTTGTTGTATTTTATTTAGTTTTTTATATAGTTTGTATTGCTTATATAAAAATTTTTGATCTAAAGTGTTGTGTGTTTTATTAGATTTAATATCAAATCCATTTATTTTTAAAAGATATTGTATTCTTTTAATTGTATTTTTTAATATTTGATATCCTTTATTAATATAAATTGATCTTTTTAAAATATTTTTTTTTTTTTTGTTGAACAATTTATATGCATATCAGGATGATATTTTTTTTGTAGGGAGTAATATTTTCTTAATAATTTTTTTTTATTAATTTGAAATTTTTGTGGTAAATTAAAGTATTCGAAATAATTCATAAGATCTCTTTATTAAAAAATATGTTTTATGAAATTTATTAAAAAAATTCATTTTATAAATTATTTATTTAATTTTATTTTTTTTTTTATAATCTTGGATTGCTGCTTTAATAGCACTTTCAGCTAATACAGAACAATGTATTTTCACTGGTGGTAAACTTAATTTTTTTGCAATATTTTTATTTTTAATTTTACTTGCTGAAGTGATTGATTTTCCTTTTATCCATTCTGTAATTAATGAACTTGAAGCGATAGCTGAACCACATCCATAAGTTTTAAATCGAACATCTTCTATAATTCCTTTTTTATTAACTTTAATTTGTAATTTCATGACATCTCCACATGCAGGAGCTCCTACTAATCCATTCCCAATTTTCTTGCTTTTTTTATTTGCAAAAGATCCGACGTTTCTTGGATTTTCATAATGATCAATTACTTCTTTACTATATGACATAAATTTATCCTATGTTATCAAAATTTATAATTATTGTTTTTGATTTTATTTTTTTAATTATTTTTTTTCCGAAATATTTTATGTATTCCAAGTTACTGTATTTAAATCAATTCCTTCTTGAAACATTTCCCATAGCGGAGAAAGATTACGTAATTTTTTTACAGATTTTTGTATTAATTTTATTGTAAATTCAATTTCTTTTTTTGTTGTAAATCTTCCGATAGAAAATCTTATAGAACTATGAGCTAATTCATCTTTTAAACCAAGTGCTTTTAACACATATGAAGGTTCTAAACTTTCTGAAGTACATGCCGATCCTGAAGAAATTCCAATTTCTTTCAAAGACATGATTAAAGATTCGCCTTCAATATAATTGAAACTAATATTTAAAATATGAGGTACTCCATTTTTTAAATTTAAGTTGCTATTTAAATTAATTTCTTTAATTTGTGATAATCCGTTCCATAATAAATCTCTTAATTTTTTTATTTTTAAAAAATCTTTTTTTTGTCTTTTACGTGCAATTTTACATGCTTCGCTCATTCCAACGATTTGATGTACAGGTAATGTTCCAGATCTCATACCTCTTTCATGCCCTCCTCCATGAATTTGAGGATGTAATCTTACTCTTGGTTTTTTTCTTACATATAAGACTCCAATTCCTTTTGGTCCATAAATTTTATGAGCAGAGAAAGATATTAAATCTATTTTTGTTTTTTTTACATCAATTGAAATTTTTCCTATACTTTGTGTAGCATCTACGTGAAAAAAAATATTATTTTTTAAACAAATTTCAGAAATTTTTTTAATGTCTTGTATTACTCCAATTTCATTATTAACATGCATAATAGAAATTAAAATTGTTTTTTTAGTAATTTTTGATTTTAATTTTTTTAGATTAATTAAACCATTTTTTTTTGGAGTAATATATGTAATTTTAAATTTTTTTTCTTCTAAATAACGACATGTATCTAAAACAGATTTATGTTCTGTTTTACTTGTAATGATATGATTTCCTTTTTTTTGATAAAACGATGCAATTCCTTTAATAGCTAGATTATTTGATTCTGTTGCTCCTGATGTAAAAATAATTTCTCGCGGATCAGAATTAATTATTTTTGCAATTTCAAATCGAGAAATATTTACAGCTTCTTCTGAAGCCCATCCAAATTGATGTGATCGAGATGCAGAATTTCCAAATATTCCTTTTATAGTTAAATATTTTTGCATTTTTTTTGCTACAGCAGGATCCACTGGTGTAGTTGATGCATAATCTAAATAAATTGGGATTTTCATTTTTTTGTGTTCTTTATAAAAATTTATTATAATTTATAAAAATATTTGAAAAATTTTAAAAAATTATATTTTTTAAAAAAATTTTTGCCATATATATTTTATGTATGTATTATACATTATAATATATTAAAAAATTTAATTTTTATAAAATTTAATTTTTTTATTTTAAAGTAAATTTTAAAAGATTTATTTTGGTATTTTTTTTAAATTTTTAAAATAGATTTTCTTTTATTTTTTTTTTTTTTTTTTTTTTATTTTTGAAAGGGTGTAGTTCAATTAGGTAGAGCATCGGTCTCCAAAACCGACTGTTGGGGGTTCGAGTCCCTCCACCCTTGTATATTTTTATGAAATTATTTAATATGAAAAAAAAAGGAAGTTTAAAAATATACTAATTTTTATTAGTTTTCTAATAAAAATTTTATTTTTTTTATAAAAATTTCTTAAATTTTTAAGGAATTAAAATTATGCCAGAATATCGTTCTAGAACTACTACTCAAGGAAGGAATATGGCAGGAGCAAGAGCTTTATGGAGAGCTACTGGAATGATAGATGAAGATTTTAAAAAACCTATTATTGCAGTTGTAAATTCATTTACAGAATTTGTTCCAGGGCATATCCATTTACGAGAGGTATCAAAGATAATTTCTCGAGAAATATATCAATCTGGTGGAGTTCCAAAAGAATTTAATACTATAGCAATCGATGATGGTATTGCTATGGGTCATTCAGGAATGTTATATTCTTTACCTTCTCGGGAATTAATTGCGGATTCAGTTGAATACATGATTAATGCACATTGTGTAGATTCTATGATATGTATTTCCAATTGTGATAAAATTACTCCAGGTATGTTAATGAGTTGTTTAAGATTAAATATTCCTACAGTTTTTATCTCAGGTGGACCCATGGAAGCAGGAAAAAATTTTGATTTAAAAAATTCTATTTTGCAAAGTTTTAAATTGGATTTAGTAGATGCAATTTCAAGTGGTGGAAATGTTAATTTTTCAGATCTTGAAGTTGATAAAATAGAAAAATCAGCTTGCCCTACATGCGGTTCGTGTTCAGGAATGTTTACTGCAAATTCTATGAATTGTTTAGTAGAAGCTCTTGGATTGTCTGTTCCTGGAAATGGTACTTTATTAGCCACACATACGGCTCGAAAAGATTTATTTATTCAAGCAGCAAAATTAATTGTTAAAATTACAAAAAAATTTTATAACAATAATGATCAAAATTTTTTACCTCGAAATATTGCTAATAAATTATCTTTTTATAACGCAATGGGATTAGATATTGCCATGGGAGGTTCAACTAATACAGTTCTTCATTTATTAGCTGCGGCTAGAGAAGGAAAAATTGATTTTAATATTAAAGATATAGATTATTTATCAAAAAAAATTCCTCATTTATGTAAAGTTTCTCCTAGTACATCAAAATATCACATGGAAGACGTTCATAGAGCAGGTGGAGTAATTTCTATTATGTCTGAGTTAAATAAAAAAGATTTAATACATCCTCAAACAAGAAATATTCTTGGGTTAACTTTATTACAGACATTAAAGAAATATGATGTTTTATCAACAAAAAATAAAAAAATAAAGAAAATGTATTTAGCTGGACCAATGGGAGTGAGAACAAAAAAGGCTTTTTCACAGTCTTTTTATTGGAAAAATTTAGATATAGATAGAAAGAAAGGATGTATTAGATCAATAGATTATGCGTATAGTAAAGATGGAGGATTAGCTATTTTATATGGAAATTTAGCAATTCATGGTTGTGTTGTAAAAACAGCAGGTGTTCCTACAAGTCTTCAGAATTTTCAAGGTTATGCTAAGGTTTATGAATCACAAGAAGAAGCTTCTTATGCAATATTAAATAAAAAAATTAAAAAAGGAGATGTAGTAGTTATTCGATATGAAGGACCGAAAGGAGGGCCAGGAATGCAAGAAATGTTATATCCCACAACGTATTTGAAATCAGTAGGATTGGATCAACATTGTGCTCTGATTACAGATGGGAGATTTTCTGGGGGAACTTCTGGATTATCTATTGGTCATATATCTCCTGAAGCTGCAAATGAAGGATTAATTGCGATAGTTAAAAATAATGATTTAATAAATATTGATATTCCGAATAGAAAAATAAATTTAATTATCTCAAAAAAGGAAATGAATTATCGTATAAAATTGGAAAGAAAAAGAAAAATTCCTTTTACACCGTATTATAGAAAACGTATTATTTCTCGTGCTTTAAAATTTTATTCTTTTTTTGCGATGAGTGCTGATCAAGGAGCAATAAGAAATAAAAATAAGTTAAAAGATTTTTAGTTTGATATTTTTAGATAACAAAAAAATATAGAACTATTTTTTTATATTTTTTTAATGAATTATATTTAGAGGTTATGAAACATGTTAAATTATTTTAATCAATTAAATTTTCGTGAGAAAATTAAAGAATTAAGAGAATGTTGTATAATTAAAAAAGAAGAGTTTAATCAGAAGTTAAAAATATTAAAAGATAAGAACATTGTTATTATTGGATGCGGAGCGCAAGGGTTAAATCAAGGTTTAAATATGCGTGATTCTGGATTAAATATTTCTTATGCATTAAGAAAAGAAAGTATATTAAATAAAAATGAATCTTGGTTACGAGCGATTAATAATAAATTTTATGTAAATACTTATGAAAAGCTTATTCCTAAAGCAGATCTTGTTATTAATTTAACTCCTGATAAACAACATCAATTTGTGATTCATAAACTTCAGGCATTAATGAAAAAAAATTCTATATTAGGATATTCTCACGGTTTTAATATTGTTGAAATGGGAGCTATGATTAGAAGCGATATTACTGTTATTATGGTTGCTCCAAAATGTCCTGGAACTGAAGTTCGAGAGGAATATAAAAGAGGATTTGGTGTTCCTACCTTAATTGCAGTTCATAAAAAAAATGATCCATTTAAAAACGGTATAGATTATGCTAAAGCATGGGCGTTCTCAATTGGTTCACATAAAGCTGGTGTTTTACGATCTTCTTTTTCTGCAGAAGTGAAATCCGATTTAATGGGCGAGCAAACAATATTATGTGGTTTATTACAATCTGGATCTATTGTTTGTTATGAATATCTTGTAAATGAAGGACATAATCCTGGATATGCAGGAAAATTAATACAAAATGGATGGGAAGTAATGACTGAATCTTTAAAGCATGGAGGAATTACTTTAATGATGAATAGGTTATCAAATCCATCTAAAATACGAGCGTATAAATTATCAAATAATTTAAAAAAAGTTTTTAAACCGTTATTTAGAAAACACATGGATAATATTCTTTCAGGAAAATTTTCTGAGAATATGATCAAAGATTGGAATAATGGAGATAAAAAATTACTATTATGGAGAAAAAATACTAAATGTTCAATGTTTGAAAATTCTCCAAAATATTTAGAAAAAATATCTGAAGAAGAATATTTTCAACATGGAGTATTTATGGTAGCACTTTTAAAAGCAGGAATTGAATTAGCTTTTGAAGTGATGGTAGAATCTGGAATTTTAAAAGAATCTGCTTATTATGAATCATTGCATGAATTACCATTAATTGCAAATACTATTGCGCGTAAAAAATTGTTTGAAATGAATGTTGTGATTTCTGATACTGCTGAATATGGAAATTATTTGTTTTCTAAAAATGCGATTCCTTTATTAAAAAATTTTATTTTGAATTTAAAATATGGAGATTTAGGAAATTTATTAGTTTCTAATGATGTAGATAATATAGAATTAAAAAATATTGATGAAAAAATTTATAATCATTCTATTGAGAAAATAGGACGGAAATTAAGAAAATATATGACTGGGATGAAAAAAATTTCTTTACATTCTTAATGTTAAAGTTCAGTTTTAAAAATATTTTTTATAATTTTTTATACAAATTTTAGATTATAAAAAATTATTTTTTACGATTACTCTTTACATAAATTATTTCCATTCAAAAAATAATTTTGTAAATTTTATTAGAATTTATTTTATTTTTTAGAAAAGAATTTTTTACATAAATTTGTAGTAAAATAAAAATAAAACTTTTTATAAATTAATTTTTAGTTTTTAAATAAATTTTTATTTATAAAAAGATACTTGAATTTTAATAAATAAAATTTATAGTGAGTATAAAATGGCGAAATTAATAAGATCTGTTACCGATGAATCTTTAAAAGATTATTTATTGAGTTGTAAAAAATATGTTTTAGTAGATTTTTGGGCTTCATGGTGTGCTCCATGTAAAAATTTATCTTATGTTTTAAAAGAAATTATAAATGAATATGATAAAAAATTAGAGATTGTTAAATTGGATATTGAAGAAAATTCAAATTCTGCTTTAAAATATTCTATTCAAAGTATACCAACATTAATATTGTTTAAAAAAAATAAAATTATTGATAAAAATATTGGTTCTATTTCTAAAAATGATTTAAAAATTTTTTTAAACAAATATATTAAATAAATATTACATATAAAATCTTTTAAAAATTCTATATTTTTTTTATTTTTTTATAGTAAAGGATATAGAATGTTTAAAAATTTAATCAGTATTTTTTTTTAATATACACGACCTCGATTTTTATTAAGAAACCCACCATTATGAATCTTACTACTCTTAAAAATACATCAGTTTCTAAATTAATTAGACTTGGCGAAAATATGGGGTTAGAAAATCTCGCTCGTATGCGAAAACAAGATATTATTTTTTCTATTTTAAAGCAACATGCAAAAAGTGGAGAAGATATTTTTGGAGATGGAGTGCTAGAAATATTACAAGATGGATTTGGATTTTTAAGATCTTCAGATAGTTCTTATTTAGCAGGACCTGATGATATATATGTTTCTCCTAGCCAAATCAGAAGATTTAATTTAAGAACCGGAGATACTATTTCAGGAAAAATAAGACCGCCAAAAGAAGGAGAAAGATATTTTGCTCTATTAAAAGTGAATAAAGTAAATTATGATCAACCAGAAAATTCTCGAGGAAAAATTTTATTCGAAAATTTAACACCTTCGCATGCAAATTCTCGTTTGCGCATGGAAAGAGGAAATGGTTCAAAAGAAGATTTAACAGCTCGTGTATTAGATTTGGCATCACCTATTGGAAGAGGACAAAGAGGTTTAATAGTAGCTCCTCCAAAAGCAGGAAAAACTATGCTTTTACAAAATATTGCACAGAGTATTGCTTATAATCATCCAGATTGTGTTTTAATGGTATTATTGATTGATGAAAGGCCTGAAGAAGTTACTGAAATGCAGAAATTGGTTAAAGGAGAAGTTATTGCATCTACCTTTGATGAACCTTCTTCGCGTCATGTTCAAGTTGCTGAAATGGTTATTGAAAAAGCAAAGAGATTGGTTGAACATAAAAAAGATGTTATAATATTATTAGATTCTATAACAAGATTAGCGCGAGCATATAATACTGTTGTTCCATCTTCTGGTAAGGTTTTGACTGGAGGTGTAGATGCTAATGCTTTACATAGACCGAAAAGGTTTTTCGGGGCTGCTAGGAATGTTCAAGAAGGAGGAAGTTTAACAATTATTGCAACTGCATTAATTGATACTGGATCAAAAATGGATGAAGTGATATATGAAGAATTTAAAGGTACTGGAAATATGGAGCTTCCTTTATCGAGGAAAATAGCAGAAAAAAGAGTTTTTCCAGCAATTGATTATAATCGTTCTGGTACAAGGAAAGAAGAATTATTAACTTCTGTCGATGAATTACAAAAAATGTGGATTTTACGTAAAATTATTCATCCTATGTCTGAAATTGATGCAATGGAATTTTTAATAAATAAATTATCTATGACTAAAACAAATCATGAATTTTTTGATATGATGAAACGCTCTTAAAAATATTTTTGGAACGTATTTTAAAGTAAAAATTTTAAAGTATTTTAAAAAAAATTTTTATTCTAATAAGGAGATTTGTTTAGGAAAAATATTTTTTTATTAGAATATATGAATGATTTTTCAACATAAAAATTTTATAAATCATTTGTTGCTTAAATAAAAATAATTTTTTTTTTAAAATATTTATACAGATCATATAATTTGCGTCTGTAGCTCAGTTGGATAGAGCACTATTTTCCGAAAATAGAGGTCTCAGGTTCAATTCCTGATAGACGCAATACGAATATAATTTTAAATTTTTATTGATATATTTGATAATATATAATATATTAAATAATTAAAATATATGGTGGCTATAGCTCAGTTGGTAGAGTCCTGGATTGTGATTCCAGTTGTCATGGGTTCGAACCCCATTAGTCACCCCATAAGTTTTTTTATTTGATTTATTAAAAATTTTTGAAATAATAACCTGAATTATTAAAAAATTTTTACCGGCGAATAGCGCAGCTTGGTAGCGCAACTGGTTTGGGACCAGTAGGTCAGAGGTTCAAATCCTCTTTCGCCGAAATATCAAATTAGTTGATAATTTTATTTTCCAAATATATTTTCTTTTGTTTTTTTTAGAAAAAATTTTTTTAAAAAATCAAATAATTCATATTTTTTTTGACATATCCATTTATTATTTTTATATTTAAAATAATATCCTTTATATTGAGTAGCTATCCAAATTTGTTGTAAAAATTCCTGTCTTGTAATTATTATTTCATTTTTAGATTTAATATTAATTTTTGTTGTGTTTCCACTTTTTTCATAATCTATATCTAATTTTCCTTGATAATTGTCTAGATATTTTTCTATTTTTTCTATTGTTTTATCAACTAATTGATGGAATTTTTTTTTTATAATAATCATTTTTTATTTTTTGTATCCTTAGATAAATACATTATAATAATGAATTTTAAATAATTTTTTTAAAGTTAAATTTTTATGATAAAAATTTTATACATCGCTCGATTTTTAATTTTTTCAATAAATTTTATAAATTTATTTTATGCGGATTTATTAATAAAAATATGACAAAAAATAAAAGAAAGTTAATTTTTACAAAAATGCATGGTTTAGAAAATGATTTTATGATAGTAAATACTTTAACTCAAAAATTTTTTTTTACAAAAAAAATAATTCAATTTTTTTCAAATAGATATACAGGAATTGGTTTTGATCAATTATTATTGGTAGAAAAACCAGTTTTCAAAAATACAAATTTTCATTATCGAATTTTTAATGCTAATGGCTCTGAAGTAGAGCAATGCGGAAATGGAGCACGTTGTTTTGCAAAATTTATTTTCGATCAAAAACTTCTTAATTCCAAAATTATAAAAGTAAGTACAAAAAATAGAATTATTAAATTAAAAGTGATAAATTCAGATAATATTTTGGTAAATATGGGTTCTCCTGAATTTCATCCAAAAAAAATTCCTTTTTTAGAATTATTCGAAAAAGATATATATTCATTAAGTATGAATAAAGAAATAATTTTTTTTGGAGTCGTGTCTTTGGGTAACCCGCATTGTGTTGTTATTGTAGATGATATTAATAAAGCGAGAGTAAATGAAATTGGATCTTATTTAGAAAGTCATGTATCTTTTCCTAATCAAGTAAACGTTGGATTTATGCAAATAATAAATAAGAATCATATTTTTTTACGCGTTTTTGAAAGAGGAGTTGGAGAGACTAGATCTTGTGGTAGTGGTGCATGTGCTGCTGTTGCAATAGGAATTAGACAAAAAAAATTGTTAAATAAAGTAAGAGTTGATCTTGCAGGGGGAAAGATGTTAGTAAAGTTTGATGTGAAAAAAAATTGTTTATATATGATTGGTCCAGCAAAAAAGATATATGATGGAATTATATATTATTAAAAGGTTTTTTTAAAAATTTTATATAAACTTTTTATATTTTTTTTTTCAATCAATAAAAATTTTTATTAAATTTCGGAGAATATATTCAAGATGTGTATAAAAAAAAAAAATATAAAAAAAAAATATATAAAAAAAAATACAAAAAATTTTTATCGAGCTATAATTTCTTTATTTTTAGCTGGTTTTTCAACGTTTGCAATTTTATATTCTATACAACCAATTTTACCTGTTTTTTCTAGAATTTTTCTTTTAACTCCTCTAGAAAGTAGTTTTTCTTTATCAGTTTCTACTCTGTCTATGGCTTTTGGAATATTATTTATCGGTCCAGTTTCAAATTTTTTTGGCAGAAAAAATGTTATGTCTATATCTTTATTTTGTGCATCTTTTTTTACAATATTATGTGCATTTTCAAAAAATTGGTTAGAAATTATTATTATCAGAGGATTGGTTGGATTTTCATTAAGTGGAGTGACTTCTATTGCAATTACTTATTTAAGTGAAGAGTTTGATCCTAAAATTTTATCTTTATGTATTGGTTTATATATTAGTGGTAACACAATTGGTGGACTTGTAGGAAGATTAATTAGTAATATAATAGTTCGAGTTTTATCATGGAATTGGGTTTTTATAATTATAGGTTTTTTTTCTTTATTTTGTACTATTTTATTTATATATTATCTTCCGAAATCAAAAAATTTTAAATTTTTAAAAGAGGTAAATTATGAAATTTTAATAGATAGTTTTTATAAACCATTTACAATGGAAAATTGTTTAATATTATTTTTAGTTGGTTTTCTTTTTATGGGTAGTTTTGTTGCTTTATTTAATTACATTGGATATCGTTTAATAATGAAACCTTTCTTGTTGCATCCAATTTATGTTTCTTTATTATCTATAATATATTTAATAGGTGTTTATAGTTCTCCGCAAGCAAGTTTTTTATCTAATTATTATGGAAGAATTTTTGTTTTAAAATTTGCTTTATTTATTATGATATTAGGAGTGATATTAACTTATAGTAATTTTTTATTTATTATTCTTATAGGTTTAATTTTTTTTACAACAGGTTTTTTTATTGCTCATTCTACAGCAAGTAGTTGGATTAGTGATATGACAAAGAAATATAGATTAGAAATTTCATCTTTATATTTTTTTTTTTATTATTTAGGTTCTAGTGTTTTTGGTAGTTTTAGTGGATTTTTTTGGTTTTATTGGGGATGGTCTGGTGTTTTTTTTATATTAAATTTTATACTTATTATTTGTTTATTTTTAATGAGAAGATTGCATGATGATTAAATTTTAATATAAAATAAATTTTTTTTAATTTTTAAGATATATATCAAATCTATATTTTGTTCCATAAATTATGTATGTTGGTTTTATATTTTCGAGATATGGTGCTTTTATTGGTCTTTTGACTACAACTTTCTTCTTAGTAAATTTTATTGATTTTTTTAATAAATTTTTTGTTATTTTTTGTTTAGACACTAATATTTTTAATATAGACATGTCTTTTTTGGGTAATGTTTTTTTTTTATTTAAAAACATAGGATCTAAATATATTACATCTGGAATAATTTTTGTGTGTTTGAAAAAATTTAAACTATCATCATGAAATAAAATCATTTTTTTTTTTATCCACATGTTTATTTCCATATTTTTATATAATCTTTTTAAACCATTCTTGAGCAATTGATAAATTATTTTATTTTTTTCGATCATAAATATTTTATATCCAGAAGAAGCTAATATAAAAGAATCTTTTCCTAATCCTGCAGTAGCATCTAATATAATTGTTTTTTTTGAATTTTTAATTTTTACGGCTTTTATAATTAGTTCTTTTTTCCTATTGTATTTTCTTCGAAAGTTATTTTTTCCTGATAAAAAATTTATTGTAAAAAATGTTATTTTTTTATTTTTTAGATTTAATTTACATATTTTTAATTTATTATTAATATTCAATAAAAATATTTTGAAATTTTTATAGATTTTATTCATTTTTATATAAAATAGATTCTTTAATTTTTTAATATACTTATATAAAAGTAATTAATTTTAAGCAATGAATTTTAAATTTTATTTTTTGTGAATATAAATATATTTGTTGTTTAGTATTATTACTATATATATTAAATATTTCTAAGTAAAATAAAAAAAAATAATAAATAAAAAAATAATATTTTTAATATATTAATATTTTTATTTTAAAAAATGAAATATCTTTTAAATAAAATATTTTTTAATTTTAACAATGAAAAACGGATATTTTATAAAAATTTTTTATTTATTATTTTTTTTTAAAAGATTGATGATTTTTATTGAAATGTACCGTTTTTTATAAATATAATTTGAAGAATTTATTAAATGAATTTATTTTTTTATTTTTGTTTATTATAATCAGAGTACATGTGGTATATTTTTTGTACTCTGTTTTTATTTTTTTTGATTTGAATACAATATAAAATTTTTGTATAAAATTATTTTTTTCTTTTTTTTTAATATATTTTTACCAATAATTTTCTCGTGTAATATTTCCTGGTTTTTGACGTAGATTTTTTGTCATTTTTTTTTTCTTTTGTAGTATATTAAACATATCTTTGACCATGTTAGGATTTCCGCAGAGCATTACATGAGAATTTTTGTTGTTCATGTGAATGTTAGTATATTTTTCAATTGTATCATTGAGTATAAGATGTGGTATTCTTCCATATAAAAATCCATTTTTTTTTTCTCTACTAATGGTTATTAAAACAATTAATTTTTTTTTATAGTGTTTTTTTAATTTTTTAATAACATCTAAATATTTTAGATCAGAAAAATATCTTACAGAGTGTATCAAAATTAATTGTGAGAATCTTTTTATATCTTGTTTTTCTTGTAATATAGAGAAATATGGTCCAATTGCAGTTCCTGTAGAAAACATCCATAAGTTTTTATATGATGGAACTTCTTTAAGGGTAAAAAATCCAAATGATTTTTGTGTAATCAATATTTTTGTATTTTCATTTATTTTTTTAAATTGTTGACTCATTTTTCCATGTTTAATTAAAGTAATATAAAATTCTATTTTTTTTGAACTGGGTGGGTTAACGAATGAATATGCTCGTTGTATTTTGGTGTTGTTTTGAGAATTTTTAATTAATAGTTTTGCGAATTGTCCTGCGACAAATTTTTTTATAGATGCTTGTAAAACTAGATTTAGTAAATTTTTTTTCCAGTATTTTATTTTTTCTATTTTTGCTGTTACCCATTTAGTCATAGAAATCCTTTAAAAATATTTTTTTTTTAATGTTTAAATTAAAAAATTTAATATTTTTTTATTTTTTTATGTATCAAAAAATTTTAATTTTATTTTTTAAATATTAATATATAATTTGTATATATTAATATTTAACATGAAGATTTATTTTTTTAAATAAATAAATTTTTTATTATAAAAATTTTATTTTTAAAAAAAAATTTTTATTTTTATAAAAATTATAATATAAATTTATTTAAATTATCTTTTGATTGTAGTTTTTTTAAATATTTTGTTACGTAATTAGCATCAATAGTAATTTTTTTTCCACTATTTTCACTTGCATTAAAAGAGATTTCTTCCATTAATTGCTCTAAGACTGTATATAATCTTCTTGCTCCAATATTTTCCATGCTTTCGTTAACTCTCCATGACGTTTCAGCAATTTCTCTGATCCCTTCTTTAGTAAAGTGTATTTTTACGTTTTCAGTATTCATTAACGCTTTATATTGTGTTGTGATCGATGCTTTTGGTTCTGTTAGAATTTTTTCAAAATCATTTACTGTTAAAGCATGTAATTCTACACGAATAGGTAATCTTCCTTGTAATTCAGGTATTAAATCTGATGGTGAAGATATTTGAAAAGCTCCAGAGGTAATGAATAGAATATGATCTGTTTTTACTGTTCCATATTTTGTAGATACAGTACATCCTTCAACTAAAGGAAGTAAATCTCTTTGTACACCTTCTCTAGAAACATCTGGTCCAGATGTATTATTTCTTTTACATATTTTATCTATTTCGTCAATAAATACTATTCCATTTTGTTCAACAGAATTTATTGCTTCTTTCTTTAATTCTTCAGGATTGACTAATTTTGCAGCTTCTTCTTCTATTAAAAGTTTCATTGCATCTTTTATTTTTAGTTTACGAATATTTTTTTTAGATCCGCTTAAATTTTGAAATAAAGATTGTAATTGATTTGTTAATTCTTCCATTCCAGGAGGAGCCATAATTTCTATACCCATTGGAGATCCTAGAACATTAATTTCTATTTCTTTATTATCTAATTTTCCTTCTTTTAATTTTTTTCTAAAAATTTTTATTGTATTTAATGGGCGTTCTTCTGACGATGTAGTATCTTTTTTTAAATGTTTTTGAGCACCTGGTACTAATACATCTAATATTCTTTCTTCTGCTAATTTTTTTACTTTCTTTTTATTTTTATTAATTGTTTGGTTTTTTATCATTTTTATTGCAATGTCTGTTAACTCTCGTATGATAGAATCAACTTCTTTACCGACATATCCTACTTCTGTAAATTTTGTTGCTTCAACTTTTATAAAAGGAGCATTAGAGAGTTTTGCTAATCTTTTTGCAATTTCTGTTTTTCCTACTCCTGTAGGCCCGATCATAAGAATATTTTTTGGAGTAACTTCGTTTTTTAATTCATTATTTAATTGCATTCGTCTCCATCTATTACGTAAAGCAATAGCTACTGCTTTTTTTGCATTTTTTTGTCCAATAATAAATTTATTGAGTTCTTGAACTATTTTTTGAGGAGTCATATTAGACATATTTATTCCTTACTTTTTGATATCAATAATTCTTTAATTGTAAAAGTATGATTTGTATATATACAAATATTTGCTGCAATATTTAATGATTTTTTTACTATTTTTTTAGCGTCAAGATCAGTATTATCAAGAAGAGCACGTGCTGCTGCTTGTGCATAACATCCTCCTGAACCGATTGCAATGATATCATTTTCTGGTTGAATTACATCGCCATTTCCTGTAATTATTAAAGAATTTTTTTTATTTACTACAGCTAATAAAGCTTCTAGTTTTCTTAAAATTTTGTCACTTCTCCAATCTTTTGCGAGTTCAATAGCCGCTCTTTTTAATTGTCCTTGATACATTAAAAGTTTTTTTTCAAATAATTCAAATAGAGTAAATGCATCTGCTGTTCCTCCAGCGAATCCTGCTATTACTTGATTATGATATAAGTTTCGAATTTTTTTTACGTTACTTTTCATAATTGTATTACCTAAAGTAGCTTGTCCATCTCCACCAAGTACGACTTTTTTTTTAGAGCGTATACTTAATATAGTTGTCATTTTTATTTTTCTTTTTTTGTGAAAAAATTTTATTTTTTTTAAATTTCTGATGAATTTTAGATGATAAAAATTTAAAAAAAAATATTTATTTTTTATCTTTAATATATTATATTAATTTCATATATTTATAAATAAATGAGAATTTTATGAAAAAAAACATCCATCCAAAATATTTTTGTAATTCTGCTTCTTGTACATGTGGAAATGTAATAAATTTTTTTAATACGTTAGGTAAAGATATTAATTTAGAAGTTTGCTCTAAATGTCATCCTTTTTATACAGGAAAACAGAGAATCGTTGATACTGGAGGAAGAGTAGAATTGTTTAATAAGCGATTCAATTTTTCTCATAAATAAAATTTTATTGAATTATTATTTGTTATATTTTTATCATTTAAGTATGAATTAATTAGTTTTATATAAATTTTTAAATTTATTATAAAAAATTTTATTTAATATTTTTTTTATTTAACCATGTAATAGTATTATCCATGATTTTTTGACCTTCAGTAGTCAAGATAGATTCAGGATGAAATTGGAATCCACAAATTCTTAAATTATTATTTCGGATTGACATTACAATTTTATTTTTTTTCGAATTTATAGTAAATATTTTAGGTATATTCTTGCATATTAAAGAATGATATCGAGCAACATGAATAGGATTCTGAATATTTTTAAACATATGTTTTCTATCATGTTTTATAAGAGAAGATTTTCCATGAATTATTTTTTTTACAGGGGAAATTTTTCCTCCATAAAATTTTATAATTGCTTGATATCCTAAACATATTCCAACAATTGGTATTTTTCCATGAAAAATAGAAATTATTTCCATCATACATCCAGAATTCTCTGGTATACCAGGTCCTGGAGAAAGCATTAATATTGGTTTTTTCATATGAGAGATTTTTGTAATAATTTTTTTTATTGAAACATTATTTCTATATATGACTACTTTATGTAAACTATTTTTTAATTGATCAACTAAATTATACACGAAAGAGTCAAAATTATCTAAAAGTAAAATTTCAGACATTTTATACCTTATTTTTTGATATAATAATGGATTTAATAACAGCGCATGCTTTGTTCCAGGTTTCTTTACATTCTTCTTCAGGAATGGAGTCTATTACTATTCCAGCTCCAGTTTGTATTGTAGCAATTTCTTTTTCTACATAAGCTGCTCTAATTATTATACAAGTGTTTAATTTTTTTGTTCCGGTAAAATATCCGATTGATCCTCCATAACTTCCTCTTGTTTCTTTTTCAATATTTGAAATTATTTCCATTGCTTTTATTTTTGGGGCACCTGTTAATGTTCCCATATTCATACATGCTCTATATGCATGAAAGATATCTAGTTTTTTTTTTAATTTTCCACTTACAATGGATACTAAATGCATAACATGTGAGTATTTATCTACTTTAGTTAATTGTTTAACATATCGCGTTCCGGTTTTACAAATTCTTGATAAATCATTTCTTGCTAAGTCTACTAACATAATATGTTCAGACATTTCTTTTTTATTGTTTCTCATTTCTAATTCAATTCTATTATCTAAATCATAATTAATTTTTCCAAATTTATTTTTTCCACGCGGACGTGTTCCAGCAATGGGATGAATTTCTATATTTCTTTTGATTGGATCATATTTTAAAAAACTTTCTGGAGATGCTCCAAATAGTTTAAATTTTTTATCTTGCATAAAAAACATGTATGGACTAGGATTTTTTTTTTTAAGTATTTTATAAGAATAGAGAGGAAATGGACATTCTATAAAAAATTTTCTTGAGGGAACAATTTGAAAAATATCTCCATGTTTAATAAATTTTTTTAATTTTTGAATTATTTTACAAAATTGTAAATCATTTTTATTTTTATGAATTTTTTTTTTGTTATTTTTAAAATGAATATTTTTAAATTTTTTGTTATTAATTTTTTTAATAATTTCTTTTATTCTTTGTTTAATTTTTTTAATTTCTAATGTATTTTTTGTAAATATTGTAGATTGTATAATTATTTTTTTTTTTTTATGATTAATAAAAATCATATTTTCAGATAAATAAAAACAAAAATCAGGACATTTTTGTATTTTTTTTATTTTTGGAAGATTCTCAAAATAAGAAATTAAATCATAAGAAAATAATCCACCAAAAAAAATTGATTTAGGATATTTTTTTACATGAATAATATTATCGATTATTATTCGAAAAGCATCGAAAACAGATGTTTGTATTAATTTTTTTTCTTCATCAAGATCTTTTTTAATATTTTTTTTAAATATGATCTTTAAAGTATTTTTTTTTCTTTTTTTTTTTAAATTTTTAGGTATATTAATTTCTATAAATTTAATTAAATATAAACCATTTTTTGTTAAAGCATGTAGTGAAACGATATTTTTATTTAATGATATTCTAATTGCACTATCAATTATTATAATACTTTTAAGGTTTTTCTTATTACTTATATCAGCGGATTCTAATAATAAAGTGTTTTTTTTTTCGTGACAAAAATGATTAAATATTTTTAATGGATTTTTATAATAATTAACTTTTTTTTGTATAACTTGTATTTTACATTTTTTATCTTTCATTTTGTGATCTTTTTGATTTTAAAAAATATAAATATTTTATATAAATATTTTTATAGAAATTTAAAGATATATTATTTTAATATTTTGTTTTTTTATGTTGAGTGGATATATGAAATCATTATTTTTTTGAAATTTTTAATATTAATTTTATATTTAACAGTTTTTATAAAATGTATTTTTTAAAGAATAATTTACATATAACATTGATAGATAAATTTTTTTATGAATGATAAATTTTATTTAAAATGATTAGGAAGTACGACAATTTTTTTTTAATTACTTTTGGAATAAATCTTATTTTTATGAAGATCTTTTAAAGAAATTGAGATGTTAAAAATTAAATAGAATATTTATTGTTTATTTAAATAAAAATAGGATTTTTTTTTATTTAAATATTATTTTTTTATTTTGAAAAATTTTTAAAAACTTAATAATATTAAGTAATTTTTATTATTTAAAAAATTATGAATTTTATTGATAAGGAACTTTTTTTATTAATATTCATAAAAAATTTTATTTTATTAATTTTGAAATGAGCGAGAAACGAGTTTCGAACTCGTGACCTTAACCTTGGCAAGGTTACGCTCTACCAACTGAGCTATTCCCGCGTTTAAAAAAATTAAATATAAAAAATTTTATACAAATTTTATAATAATATATATTACATCGATTATATTTTCAAGTTTTCTTTATAGATATTTTTTATAAACATTAGAAAATTTATTTAAATATTAAAAAAATTTTTTTTATAAAATATTAATTCATCAATTGATTCTTGAATATCTTGTAATGCAGAGTGTTGGTTTTTTTTATGAAATTTTTTTGCTTGATTGTTTTTCCATCTTTTATATAATTCTTGGATTGTACTCGTATCTATGTTTCTATAATGAAAATAAGATTCTAGTTTTGGCATATATTTTTTTAAAAATTCTCTATCTTTCCAAACTGTATTTCCGCATAAAGGAGATTTTTTTTGTATAGTTATTTTTTTTAAAAATAAAAGTATTTTTTTTTCTGCTTTTTTTTCATTATATTTACTTTTTTTAACTTTTTCTATTAAACCTGTTTTAGAGTGTGTTTTTTGATTCCAATGATCCATTTTTTCTATTTCTTGTTTATTTTGATATATTGGAATTGCCATTCCATTTTCTAAGATATTTAAATTACCATCTGTAACTATAACTGCTATTTCTAATATTTTATGGATTTCAGAATATAATCCTGTCATTTCTAAGTCTATCCAAATCAAGTTTTTTTTTATTTTTTTAGTCATTTTTTGTGTTAATTTATTATAATTAAAATTTATTATAGTATAAAATTTTTTTTATATGAAATGTATTTTTAAGAGGATATTGATAGATAATTTAAAAAATTTTTATAAAAAATGTATTTATATTTATATTTAGTATAATGGTGAAATAAATTCTTTTTTAAAAGGAAAATATACTTATGAAAAGTTTAGATCCAACTTTAACATTATCTTGGAGAAAACTAAAAAAACATTTTTTAAAAATGAAAAATATGCATCTAAAAGATTTATTTAAAAAAGATATTTATCGTTTTCAAAAATTTTCATTAAATATTAAAAATGTTATGTTAATAGATTATTCTAAAAATAGAATTACAGAAAAAACTCTTTTATATCTTTTAGATTTAGCTAAAGAATTTGATTTAGAAGGATCTATTCGATCTTTATTTCAGGGTAAATATATTAATGTTACTGAAAATAAACCTGTTTTGCATACAGCTTTAAGAAATTTTAATAAAACAGAAATATTTGTTAAACATGAAAATATTTCTATAAAAATAAATGAAGTACTTTTAAAAATTAAAAATTTTTCTTCTCAAATTATTAAAAAAAAATGGACAGGATATACAGGAAAATATATTAAAAGTATTGTGAATATAGGAATTGGAGGATCGCATTTAGGTCCAGAAATGGTGATTGAATCTTTAACTCCATATAAAAATCATTTAAATATTTATTTTATTTCGAATCTTGATGGAAGTAATGTAACAGAAGTTTTAAAGAAAATTAATTTTGAATCAACAATTTTTTTAATTTCTTCTAAAACTTTTACAACTGAGGAAACAATCACAAACGCTAAAACTGTTAAAAATCTTTTTTTACAACAACCTAATGTTTTGTTATCTGATATTTCTAAACATTTTTTTGCTATATCTATGAATAAAAAAGAAGTTATTAAATTTGGTATTCATAAAGAAAATTTTTTTCCTTTATGGGATTGGGTGGGCGGCCGTTATTCTTTATGGTCGTCTATGGGATTATCAATTGCATTATCTATTGGATATGAAAATTTTTCTTTATTATTACAAGGAGCACATGATATGGATAATCATTTTTTAAATACTCCTTTAGAAAAAAATATTCCAGTTTTGTTAGGTTTAATAAGTATATGGTATAGTAATTTTTTTTGTGCGGAAACAGAAGGTATTTTTGTATATGATCAATATATGCATGTTTTTTCTCGATATTTACAACAAGCGTATATGGAATCTAATGGAAAAAGAGTAGATCGAAACAAAAATATTGTATCTTGGCAAACAGGAGCAATAATTTGGGGAGAACCAGGAACAAATGGACAACATTCTTTTTATCAATTATTACATCAAGGAACAAAATTAGTTCCATCAGATTTTATTATTCCAATAAAAACACATAACCAGATTGGCGATCATCATATTAAATTATTATCTCATTTTTTTGCACAAACAAGAGCTTTAGCTTTTGGAAGATCTTTAAAAGAGTTATTAAATCAAAAGAAAGATATTCAAATTAATAAAAAAAAAATAAATACAGATTTTTTAATTTATCAAGAATGTCCTGGAAATCAACCAACAAACTCGTTTTTATTAGATGAAATTACTCCTTATACATTAGGTAATTTAATTGCTTTATATGAACATAAAATTTTTACTCAAGGTGTTATATTAAATATTTATAGTTTTGATCAATGGGGAGTTGAACTCGGGAAAGAGGTTGCAAAAGATATTTTATCTACATTAAAAATGAATAGTTTATGCAATAGTTATGATTCTTCAACAAATGCATTAATAAATTTTTATAAAAAATCTTAATTTTTTTTTTATTTTTTTTATATTTTTTGTATAATAATAAAAATATTTTATAAAAGTAATATTTATGATTAATAAAAAAAAAATATTATTTTCTTAATTGGCCCGACTGCTTCAAATAAAACAAAATTAGCTATAAAATTAAGTCAATTTTTACCTATTGATCTCATTAGTGTTGATTCTTGTTTAATTTATAAAGAATTGAATATAGGTATAGCTAAACCTAGCTTACAAGATTTAGTTGTTGCTCCACATCGTCTTATTAATATTAAAAATATTAAAGAAAATTATTGCGTTGAATCTTTTAGAAAAGACGCTCTTTTTGAAATAGAAGAAATATTATCTGCTAATAGAATACCATTGTTAGTAGGAGGAACTATGTTTTATTTTAATGTTTTACTCAATGGTTTATCTCTACTTCCTCCTAGAAATGATTTAGTTCGAGAAAAAATTTTAAAAGATTTTTCTTGTAAAAAAAAATATTCTTTGTATGATAAATTGATTCAAATTGATCCTGAAATATCTTATAAAATTCATCCTAATGATTTACAAAGAATTATACGAGCGTTAGAAATTTATTTTATTTCAGGAAATAAAATGAGTGATTTGATTAAATTTAATAATTATGAATTTCCATATAATGTAATTAAATTTATTGTTTTTCCAGAAAGTAAAGATATTTTACATAAAAGAATTGAACTTCGATTAAAAAAAATGTTGTCTTCTGGATTTAAAGAAGAAGTAGAAGAAGTGTTTTTAAATAACGACGTTGGTTGTAATGTACCTGGAATGAAATGTTTAGGATATATTGATGTCTATAATTATATTTTAGGAAAAATTACATATGATGATATGTTTTTTAAAATTTTACATTCAACAAAACAGTTAGCGAAAAAACAAATTACTTGGTTAAAAAGTTATAGAAATTGTTTTTGGATTAATAGTATGAAAGAAGAAATATCTATTAATTTTATGATAAAAAATATTCAAAGAATATTAAAAATGTAATTTAGAAAATAAATAGAATATAAAAATGATAATAATTTTTTATAAATGATATTTTTATATAAAAATTTTTTATTTTTATGACATAGGATAAGGATATATATATTTTGATTAATAATATTGTAATACTTGGTATACAATGGGGTGATGAAGGAAAAGGGAAGATTGTTGATTTATTATCTAAAAAATCAGATTTTGTTGTTCGTTATCAAGGAGGAAATAATGCTGGTCATACATTATTAGTAAAAAAAAAGAAAATTATTTTACATTTAATTCCTTCTTGCGTTTTGCATAAAAATGTTACAGCTATTCTTGGAAATAATGTAGTTGTTTCATTAAAAGCTTTATTAAAGGAAATCAATCATTTAAAAGAAAGAAATATATTTGTTCAAAAGCGTTTAATTTTATCAAATTCTTTATCTTTAATTTTTAAATATCATATTTCTATAGATCAAGCAAGAGAAGATGAGAATAGAAAGAGTTCTATTGGAACTACAAATAAAGGAATTGGTCCTGCATATGAAGATAAAATTGCAAGACGTGCAATTCGTATTAGTGATTTATATAATAAATCTTATTTTAAAAAAATTTTAAAAAAGAATGTTGAATATTATAATTTTCAATTATTGAATTTTTATCATAAAAAAGTAGTTTCTTATAAAAAAATTTTTTCTGAAACAATATTTCAATTTAATCAAATTAAACATATGATTGGCGATGTTAGTTCATTATTAAATTCTGAAATGAAAAATAAATCAAAAATTATTTTTGAAGGTGCTCAAGGATCTCTTTTAGATATTGATCATGGTACATATCCTTATGTTAGTTCTTCTAATAGTAGTATCGGAGGAGTATGTACGGGAACAGGGATAGGTATTAAAAATATTGACTATGTTCTTGGTGTGTCAAAATTTTATTCTACACGTGTAGGAAATGGTCCTTTCCCTACTGAATTATCTGATAAAAATAATGATCATTTTAGTTTTATTGGAAAAGAATTTGGAGCAACTACAGGAAGAAAAAGACGTACAGGTTGGTTAGATTTAGTTATTTTGAAAAGAATGATTAATATAAATTCTTTATCTGGGTTATGTTTGACTAAATTAGATGTATTAGATGGCTTAAAAGAAATTAAAGTGTGTATTCAGTATTTTAATAAGATTACTCATCAGAAATTTGATAATTATCCTTTAAATAAGCAAGATTGGAAAAATATTATTCCTATATATAAGATTTTTAAGGGATGGAAAGAAAAAACACGAGGCATAAAAAATTTTGATCAACTTCCTAAAAATGCAAAAAGATATATTAATTTTATTCAAAAATTTACTCATGTTTCAATAGATTTAATTTCTACTGGTCCAGAACGTGATGAGACAATTTTTATAAATCATAATTTAAAAAATTTTATATAAAATAAACATTAATTTTTTTAAATAATTAGGATAATTAATATAAAAATATCTAAAGAAAAAAATAAATCTGTTGCGATATTCAGAAAAGTTATGAAAAAATATCAAATTCGCGCTGTTTGGAAAAAAAAAATTGTAAATTCAATTAGAGTGATTAAGCCACAAAAAATTAATAAAGAGAAATCTTTTAGAAAAGATTTAAGATCTTTGCCATTTGTTACTATTGATGAAAAAGATGCTTATGATTTTGATGATGCAGTTTATTGTTATAAAATTCCAAATACCTCGTTATGGAAACTTTTCGTTGCTATTTCCGATGTTAGTTTTTTTGTAGAAAAGGGTTCTGATTTAGATAAGGAAGCGTTGTATAGAGGGACTTCTATATATTTTCCTTTGAATGTTTTACCTATGTTACCGGAACAATTATCTAATAATTTATGTTCCTTATTACCAAATAAGGATAGATTATCTATTGTTTGCGAAATGACTTTATCCCATAAAGGTAATCTTTTAAATTATATGCATTATGAAGCAGTAATAAAATCACATGCTCGCTTGACATATGAAGAAGTAATAAAAATATGGAAAAATGACGTAAATTTATCTAAAAAATTTTTTAAAATAAAAAAAACTTTAAAAAATTTTCGTTTTTTAAGCTCTATATTGCATAAAAATAAAAATTTGAAAAAAATAATTTTTTTTCATAATAGTGAACCAAATTTTATTTTTCATCATTCTGGAAAAATTAAAAATATTATTCTAAAAAATAGAAATAGAGCGCATACTTTTGTTGAATTATGTATGATTTTAGCAAATAAATCTTCTGCTTTATTTCTTAAAAAAAATAATATTATTTCTTTATTTAGAAATCATAAATGCCCAACATCAATACAAATTAGAAATTTTAGAAATTTATTAAGTAAATTTAATTTAACATTGAAGGGAGGTAAGCAACCATTATTTGAAGATTATTTAAAATTATTTGAAAAATTGAAAAATAAACCGTATAAAGAAATAATAGAATTAGAATTATTAAAATCTACAAAAAAAGCTTTTTATAGTGAAAAAAATTTTGGTCATTTTGGTTTATCTGAGAAATTTTATACGCATTTTACTTCTCCGATCAGGCGTTATCCAGATTTAATGGTTCATAGAGGTATTAAATATTTTTTAAAAAATAAAAATAATATTAAGAATACAAATAACATCAATGCTAAAAGAAAATCTTTATATAACGTAGAAAGTATGAAAAAAATTGCTAGAATTTGTTCGAAATCTGAAAAGAAAGCTGATAAAGCTTATAAATTTTTTATTGATATACTGAAGTTTGATTTTATTAAAAGAAAAATAGGAAAAGAATTTCATGGTGTGATTATACATATTACAGAATTTGGTTTTTTTGTTAAAATAAGAGATTTATTTACGAATGGATTAGTACATGTATCTACCTTAAAAGATGACTATTACTATTATAATAGAAAAAATATGACTTTAAATGGAAAAAGATTTAAAAAAAAATTTTTTTTAGGAGATAGTGTTAAAGTTAAAATAAAATCAATGAGATATAAAAATAAAATTCTTGATTTATTTTTAATTTAAATTTTTTTATAAAGTATATTTTTTTTTAGAGTTTCTTATGTTAAAATATTATTAATTTTTTTAAATTTTTTACTCAAAAATTTTTTATAGAAATTTATAATATAAAAGGAGATTTTATGTATGCGTCATTATGAAATTGTATTTATGATTCATCCTAATAAAAGTGAAAAATCGAATGAAATTATTTCTAAATATAAGAAATTGATATTTAAGTTTTCTGGGGAAATACATCGTTTAGAAGATTGGGGGAGAAGACAATTATCGTATCCTATAAAAAATTTGAGTAAAGCGCATTATGTGTTAATGAATATAGAAATATCTCAAAAATATATCAAAAATATTGAACAAGCTTTTAAATTTGATGATTCTATTATTAGAAACATAATTTTTAATGTTAAAGAAGCGATTTCTGAAATTTCTCCGATATTAAAAGAGAAAAATAATTTTCAGAATATGAAAGAAAATATTGTTGTTAAAAAAATAAATTTATAGAAATTCAAAAAATAAGTTTATAATTATGATATTATGATTTCTGATTAAAAATCAGTTTTTTACATTTTATATTTTTTATCATAGGAAATTAATATATATATGAATCGATATTTCCGTCGTAGGAAGTTTTGTAAATTTACTGCAGAAGGTATTACTCAAGTTGATTATAAAGATCTTTTAATGTTAAAAGGTTATATTACAGAAAGTGGGAAAATTGTTCCAAGTAGAATTACTGGAACAAAAGCAAGGTATCAAAGAAAATTATCTAAAGCTATTAAACGAGCAAGATATTTATCTCTCATCCCATATACTGATAATCATAAATAAGAATTTTTATTATTTAAATTTATCGAGATAAGATTATTTATGAATATAATATTGTTAAAGAAATTTAAAAATTTAGGTGTATTAGGGGATATTGTTCAAGTTAAACCTGGTTTTGCAAGAAATTTTTTATTTCCTCAGGATATTGCTTTACCTGCAATTCCAGAAAATATAAAATATTTTGAAGCTCAAAAAAAATTTTTAGAAGAGAAACAACGTAAAAAATTATCATTAATAAAAGAACGTATAAAATCAGTAGAGAAAATCAAAAATATTATTATTTCTGCAAAATCTGGAGATAAAGGAAAATTATTTGGATCAATTAATTCTCGTGATATTGCTAGAAAGTTTAATGAATTGGGAATAAAAGTAAAAAAATCAGAAATAAAATTAAAAAATGGTGTTTTCCGTTCTTTAGGAGATTATACAATTTTATTTCAACCAGATAAAAAAATTTTTACTGAAGTTAAGCTTACGATTATTTCAAAAAGAAATATATAATGATAAATTTATAGTTTTAGAACTCTTCTAAATAAAAATATTTTTTGATTGATTTTAAAAAGAAAAAAATTATGAAAAAAATTGATATAAAAATTTTAGATTCTTGTGTGATAAAAAGAGATATTGTTCTTCCAAAATATTCTACTAGCGGATCATCTGGATTAGATTTAAGAGCTTCTATTAATAAAAAAATAACTATTATAGGTGGTCAATCTTATTTAATTCCTACGGGACTTGCAATATATATTCAAGATAAGTCATTAGCTGCAATATTAATTCCTCGTTCTGGACTCGGTCATAATAATGGAATTATATTAGGAAATTCTGTAGGTTTGATTGATTCTGATTATCAAGGACAGATTATGGTTTCTTTATGGAATAGAAGTAGTAAAAAATATTGTTTATATCCAGGAACACGTATAGCTCAAATGGTTTTTTTGAAAATTTCTCAAGTAAAATTTCATGTTGTGAAAAAATTTTCTAAAAAAAGCAAAAGAGGTGAAAAAGGTTTTGGACATACTGGAATTAGTTAATTTTATTTAAAATATATTTTTCTCTATATTTTAATAAAATTTTTAATTTTTCTTTCATAATTTTTTTACTTTTTAAATAATTAGTAATATCATCAATATTAATTATTGAAGATATTTTACATGAGTATTTTTTTTCAATATCATTTTTAGCAAAAGAATTTTTATTTCCGAATTCTTGTCTATCTAATGCAACTAATATGTTTGATATTTTTTTTTTTTTATTTAGTAAAAATTTTAATGTATTTTTTATTGCTGTTCCAGCGGTTAGGATATCATCAATAATGACAATATTTCCATGTAATTTACTTCCTACAGTATTCCCTTTCTCTCCATATTTTTTAATTTCTTTTCTATTAAAAGAATATTTAATGTTTATATTATAAATTTTTTTCAAAGCTATTACAGTAGATATTACAATAGGTATGCCTTTATAAGCTATTCCAAATAATAAGTCAAATTTTATATTTAAATTTACTAATGCTTGAGCATAAAATGTTCCTAAAGTATATAAATCTTTTCCAGTGTGAAAAAGTGCCATATTAAAAAAATAAGGGCTTTTTCTATTACATTTTAGTGTGAAATTTCCAAACTTTAAAATTTTTTTTTTTATCATAAATTCAATAAATTTTTTTTTCCATTGTTTCATAAAAACCTTTTTTAAATTTTGTATATTTTTATTAAAAAATTTTTGTAAAAAAAAAGATATTTTACAAAATTGGCCCTTGCTGGACTCGAACCAGCGACCAAGCGATTATGAGTCGCTTGCTCTAACCGCTGAGCTAAAGGGCCTTAATTTTTTCTAAAATGAAAAATATTTTAAACAAAATTATAATAGAATTTTTTAGAATAATCTAGTAATTATTTTTTTGTTTTATGAAAAAATTGATTTTTTAAATATTTATGATACAATTAAGTTTTCCTCTGTAGTTCAGTTGGTAGAACGGCGGACTGTTAATCCGTATGTCACTGGTTCGAGCCCAGTCGGAGGAGTATTTTTTTATTTTAATTATATAAATTTTTCATTATTTTTAAATTAAAATATTTTTTTAATTTATTAGATTTTTTTTTAGATATTTTAAAATATTTTATTACATAATTATAAATTTTATTTTTTTTAGTCTATTTTATATTTAAGCGAGTTTTTTTAAATTTTTGATCGAATTTTTCTAGATTAATATTATTCATTGAGAATATCAATTAATTTTATTTTATTATCTATTTTTTTATATATATTTTATATACTATATAATTAGTTTTTTCTTCAAAAAAATTATATCTCATGAAAAATTTTTCTAAATTTAGTTTTTTATTTTATGATTATGAAACGTTTGGAGTTAATCCTGTCAAGGATAGACCAGCGCAATTTGCTTGTTTACGAACAGATATAAATTTTAATGTTATTTCTAATCCAACTGTATTATATTGTTACCCTCCATTAGATTATTTACCTAATCCAGAATCTATTTTAATTACTTCTATTACACCTCAATATACTTTATTAAATAGTGGATTAAATGAATCTGATTTTTCAAAAAAAATTTATGATATTTTCATTCAAGCTAACACTTGTATTTTAGGATTTAATAATATTCTTTTTGATGATGAAATAACGAGAAATATTTTCTATAGAAATTTTTTTGATGCATATGAATGGAGTTGGAAAAACCATAATACTAGATGGGATGTAATCAATTTACTCAGAGCTTTTTATGCATTACGTCCTTCTGGTATTTCTTGGCCTTGGAATAAAGTTAAAAAATGTGTTTCTTTTAAATTACAAGATTTTTCTAAGAGTAACAATCTTTTTCATGATAAAGCTCATCATGCATTATCTGATGTCTATGCTACGATAGAAGTTTTAAAGTTATTAAAAAAAAAAAATTTTAATTTTTTTCGTTTTTTATTTTTTATGAGAAAAAAAAAAAAAATATTAAAATTTATTGAAAAGAATTATAGAAAGCCATTAATTTATATTTCTCATTATTATGGATCTAAAAATAATAATTTTTCTCGTATATTTCCATTAACTTTACATTATGAAAATAAAAATATTTTAATTGCATTTGATTTAGATCGATTATATTCTGATTTTTTTTTAGAAAATAAAAAAGAAATTTATAAAAATATAAATGTTTTATTTTCTCATGGAATGAGATTAATTTTTTTAAATAAATCACCTATTTTAATTCCGATAAATGTATTACGTGAAAAAGATATTTCACGATTAAAATTAAATCAAAGTCGATTTTTAAAAAATTTTATTTTTTTTAAAAAATTTTTTAATAAAAATATAATTCAGAAACTTTCACGAATACGTTTTGAATATAAATATTTTAAACATAGTGATTATAAATTATATGAAAAATTTTTTACTTTATTTGATCGTATACAAATGAAAAAAATTAGAGAAAACATCAATAAAAAAAATATTAATCATGGTTTGAAAATGTATGATTCACGTTTTACGGATTTAAATTTTTTTTTTAAAGCTCGAAATTTTCCTCATTATTTAACTCAAATAGAAAGATTGCGTTGGAAAAAATATTTAAAAAATTTTTTTAATAAAAAAAAGATTTATAAGTATAAAAAAAATATTTTTTTGTTGAAAAAAAAATATTTACATAATATAAAAAATCAGAATTTATTAGATAAATTATTATTTTATTTAAAATATTTAAAAAAACTATTGAAATCTACTTAATAAATTCTTATTTTATTTTTTTTGATATTTTTTAACAGTATTGTTTTTAAAAAGAAATTGGATCATTTTTTTTTCTAAGATTTTTTGATCTTTTTTATTAAGCATATTTAATTTTTGTTCATTGATTAAAATTGTTTGTTTTTTTATCCATTGATTCCAAGCTTTTTGAGAAATTTTTTGATATATTTTATCGCCTATTTTTCCTGGATAAAGTTTAAAATTTAATCCTTGCATTTTTTGTTTATAAAAAAAACAATATATTTTTCTTTTCATATATTTATTTTCCTATTTTTTATTTATTTTTTTGTTATTTTTTTAAAAATTTTTATTACAGGAGAAGGAATTCCAATTTTTTGTGGATTTATTAAATTAAACCAGATTGATTTTTTTTGATTAATATTTTTTTTACTTAAATTAATAATTTTTGCTTGAATTAACAATGAATAATTATTAAAATGATGAAAAAATTTTTCTATATTTTTTCTTTTTTTAGTGATTTTCTTTTTTTTTATCCAATTTAATAATTCTTTTTTTTTAAAAAATAAAGGAAAATAATATAAATTTTTCCAAATATTATGATTTTGTTTTTTTAAATAAATAAAATTTTTATATTTGATTAATAAAAAAAAACATTTTTTAATTTTTTTTTTTATATTTATATTTTTTTTGTGTATATTTTTTTCATGAGTATATAAACATTTTTTTTCTAACGGACATTTCTGACATAGGGGATTTTTTTTACAAATTAATTTTCCTAAATCCATCATAGCTTGATTAAATTTCTGTGCATTATGAATGGGTAATAATTTGTTTATTTTTCTCCATAGTGATTTTTCTAATTGAGAATTTTTTTCTTTTAAATGATAAAATCTTTTTAGTATTCTTTTAACGTTTCCATCAAGTATGGGAAAAAAATAATTAAAGGTTAATGATAAAATTGCTCCTGCAGTAGATTTTCCTATTCCTGGTAATTTAATTAAATCATAATAATTTAATGGTATTTGATTATTATATTTTTTTTTAATTATTTGTGATGTTAAATAAATATTTTTCGCGCGTTTATAGAATCCTAGTCCGCTCCACATAAAAAGAATTTCATCTAAGGAATTTTTAGTTAAATCTCGAATATTTGGATTTTTTTTAATAAATTTTTTAAAATATGGAATGACTACTTGAACTTGCGTTTGTTGTAACATGATTTCTGAAATCCATGTTTTATATGCAGTTTGGTTTTTTTGCCAAGGAAGATTTTTTCTTCCATGTAAGTGAAACCAATTTATTATAGTTCTTGAAAAATTAAAAATATAGTTCATAATATATGACATATACCAAAATTTAGAAATAGATAAAAAAAATATTTTTTTCAAAATCTATTTTTAATTTTTATTTTTTTTAAAATATTAGTTTATTAAATTGTATATTATGAATATTAATTTTCAAGAAAATTTTTTTCAGATTAAGACTTTTCGATTAAGAAATAGAAAATTAAGTGTGAAAAAAAAAAATATTATAGAATTTCTTTGGCCATTAATTGGTTTAAATATTGCAGAAGATTGTAATAGTGTAAAAAAAATTTTTCAAAAGAGTGTTCCAGTGATCTTAGAAATTGGTTTTGGTTTTGGAGAATCTTTAATTCATTTCGCAAAATTATATAAAGATGTTCAATTTTTAGGAATTGAAGTGTATATTCCTGGGATATGTTTTTGTTTAAAAAAAATTTATAAAAATAATTTAAATAATATTAAAATTATTCATTTGGATGCTATTTTTTTTTTAAAAAATTATGCAACAAATATTTCTTTTTCTGTAATAAATATATTTTTTCCAGATCCATGGCCAAAAAATAAACATTATAAAAGAAGAATGTTGCAATCTAATATAATTTATTTGTTATTACAAAAATTAATTATTCAAGGAATATTGCATATTGTTACTGATTCTGCTTCATACGCTAAAAATATTATTAAAATACTTGATTATATTTCAGGAGTCGAATGTGTTACCAAAGATTTTCAATCATATTATTTAGAAAAAAATAATTTTTTTACTCGTTTTAAACAAAAAGCAAATATTAAAAAAAGTAAAATTTATGAAATAATTTATAAAAAAGTTTTTTAAAAATTAATTTTAAAAAACTTTATTCGAGAAATATTTGCAATAAATTATTTAGAAAACATTTTCCTTGATTAGTTGTTTCCCAAGAATCATTATTTTCTATAATGTATTTTTTTTTTATTGCTTTATAGATATTACTTTTAATACTCTCGATTTTTAGACCTGTATATTGTGTAAATTTTTTTTTAAAACATGGAGCATGTAAACGAAAATTATTTAAAAAAAATTCAAATGCAATATTTTTTTTTTTTACAATATATTGTTTTTGTATATACTCTCCATTTAAAAATTTATTTATATTTTTATTTTTGATTGTTCTGAGAATTTTTCTATTTTTTAAAGTAATTTTTCCATGCGCTCCACATCCGATACCTAAATAATCTCCAAAATTCCAATAGTTCAGATTATGTTGACATTTTTTTTTATTTTTTGTATAAGAAGATATTTCATACTGTACGAATTTATTTTTTTTTAAAATTTTTTTTCCTTTCTTCTCCATTAATAAAATTTTTTTTTCATGTGGTAAAATAATTTTTTTTGTTGAAAACGGTGTATTTTTTTCAATAGATAATTGATACCACGATATATGTGATGGATTATATTTAATTGCATACAAAAGATCTTGTAAAGATTCTTGGATTGTTTGTTGTGGAAGTCCATACATTAAATCAAAATTTATGTTTGTGAATTTTTTTTTTCTAATATATTTAATTGTTTTTATTAATTCAATAAAAGAATATTTTCTATGAATTTTTTTTAAAAGTGTTTCATGAAAACTTTGAATTCCTAAAGATAATCTATTTACACCAGCTTCTTTATATTGAAAAAAAACATTTTCATGAATTGATTTAGGGTTGGCTTCTAAAGTAATTTCTATATTTTTAGCAAAGAAAATTTTTTTTTTAATTTCTTGTATTAAATATTTAATATATTTTGGATGAATTAAATTAGGTGTTCCTCCTCCTATAAAAATTGAACGTATTTTTCTTGAGTTAATTAATTTAATATCATTTTGTAAATCTAGTAAAAGATTTGTAATATATTTTTTTTCAGGTATTTTTTTTTTTGTTGATTTTGAATAAAAATCACAATATGGACATTTTGTTAAACACCATGGAATGTGAATATATAAACTTAATGGAATTTTCATATAGATAATATTTTTAGATAAATTTTATGAATTTAGTTTTTTTTATTTGAGTTGTATTAAGAAAAAATTTTTTTTCCAATTCTGATCAATGTACTACCATATAGAATAGCTTTTTTAAAATCTTGGCTTGTTCCAAGAGATAATGTATTTATATTTTTATATTTTTTTTTCATTTTCTGAAAAATGTTTTGTATTTTTTGATATTCGTCATTTTTTGAATTGAGATTTGGTAGACACATTATTCCTTTTAAGTGTAAGTTTTTAAGATTTTTTACATATTCAGCTAATTGAAAACAAGATTCTTTTGATGTTCCGTTTTTATTTCTGTTATTGCTAATATTTATTTGTATTAAAACATTTAATGGAGGTGTGATATTATTACGATGTTTATTTAATAAAAACGCAATTTTTTTGCGATCGATGGTATGACACCATGAAAAATTTTTTGCAATAAGTTTTGTTTTGTTACTTTGTATTTTCCCAAGAAAATGCCATTTTAATTTATTTTTTTTGAATTTTTTTATTTTTTTTAAACTTTCTTGTAAATAATTTTCTCCAAAAGATACAAATTTATTTTTTATCATTTTTTTTATTACGTGTGTTCCTTGATTTTTTGTTACGATTAATAATTTTATTTTTCTAGATTTTATTTTATTTTTTTTAGAAAAATTAGAAATTTTTTCATATATATTTTGAATATTTTTTATTATTTTTGACATATTTTATTTTTTATTTTTGTATGTATTTTGATATAACCAACTTCTTAAAATAATTAATGCAGAAGTAGAATTTATGTTTTTGACATTTAGTTTTTTCTTTCCATATTTATTAAATAAAACAGATTTTGCTTCTTGTGTTGTAAATCTTTCATCTTGGAGATGTATTGGAATGTGAAATTTTTTGAATAATTTCATAGAAAATTTTCTTGTTTTTAAAGTAGTTTTTTGATTTTTTCCGTGTATATTTAAAGGTAATCCAAGAATAATTTTTAAAGGCTCCCATTCTGATATTATTTTTTTTATTTTTAACCAGTGATTATTTTTTTTTCTAGAAATACAATCTAATGTTCGAGAAGTTTGTATAAAACTTTCTCCAATAGCTACTCCTATGTTTTTCGTTCCGTAATCAAATGCTAAAAGAATCATTTTCAGATTTTTCCATGTTCAATTGTGAGTGTATTAATATCTTTGATGCCTAATATTTTTATACATTTTTCCCATTTTTTCTCTAAAGAAGTATGGAATAAAAGATCTTTATTTGCTTTAATGAGTAACCAATTATTTTTTAATATTTCTTTTTGTAATTGGTTTCGACTCCATACACAATGTCCTAAAATAATTAATAATTTTTTAAAATTATTTTTTTTATTTAGAGCTTCTAATATATCTTTTGAAGATGTTATTGAAATTGATTTTGAAATATATATATCTGAAAGAAAGTTCTTTTTTAAAGAATGTAAAATTAATCCCTTGTTTCTTTCTATTGGGCCTCCAAATATTATTGGATATTTTATTTTTTCTAAAATTTTTTCTTTTAAAGAATAAATTTTTAATTTATTAAAAAGTTTTTTTGTTGTTAAATTATTAATTTTTTTATTAATTATAACACCATTAATTTCTTTTTCATGATCTTGATATATATATATTACTGTTTTATAAAATAATGAATTATAAAGTTTTGGCATAGCAATTAAAAGATGATTTTTAAAATTAATAATTTTCATCTATTTTACCTCATAGTGTTGAAATCAATTATTTCAAATAATTTCCGAAATTATATATAAAATTTTTTGTATACTTGAAAAAAATTTTTAGATTAAATTGAAGATAGAAATTGAGAAAAATTTTATTAAAAAAATATCTTATTTTATTCATTTTCATATATATTTTCGGCATAATTATCAAATCTTGAACATTTTTTATTAAATGTTAAACGTATTGTACCTATTGGTCCATTTCTTTGTTTACCTATAATTATTTCTGCAATTCCTTTTAAATTTGTTTCTGGATTATAAATTTCATCTCGATATATAAACATAATGACATCTGCATCTTGTTCGATAGATCCTGATTCTCTTAAATCTGAATTAATTGGTCTTTTATCAGATCTTTGTTCTAATGATCGATTTAATTGAGATAAAGCAATTATTGGCACTTTTAATTCTTTTGCTAAAGATTTTAAATTTTTTGAAATTTCTGTTACTTCTAATGTTCGATTATCTGATAAAGATGGAATATTCATGAGTTGTAAATAATCTATCATAATTAAACTAATACCTTTATTTTCTTTATATATACGTCGAGATCTTGATCGAATTTCATTTGGTGTAAGATAAGAGGAATCATCTATGTATATATTTTTCTTTTTGAGTAATATGTTGATTGTACTAGAAATTCTTGACCATTCTTTATCATTAATTTTTCCTGTACGAAGGTTTTTTTGTTTTACTCGAGATAAAGAAGATAACATTTTTATTATAATTTGCTCACTGGGCATTTCTAAACTGAAAATTAATATCGGTTTTTCATACATCATAGAAATATTTTCACATAAATTCATTGCAAAAGTTGTTTTACCCATAGAAGGTCGAGATGCTATAATAATCAGTTCAGATGGTTGTAAACCAAATGTTTTTTCATTAATGTCATGATATCCTGTATCAATTCCAGTAATTTTTTTATAAGGTTCTTGAAGAAGTTTTTCTAAATTTTTTACTGTTGTACTCAAGATTTCTTCTATATTTTTTAATCCGTTGTTATTTTTTCTTTTTTTTTCTGTAATTGAAAATATACGTGATTCTAAATAATTTAAAATTTCTGTACTTTGTTTTCCATTTGGGTGATAACTGATATTTTTAATTTTATCAGCAATTGAAATTAATTCTCTCATTATTGAATTTTCTTTAATAATATTTGCATAGGTAGAAATATTTGAAGTACTGAAAGTATTTTTAGATAACTCGGCTAAATAAGAAAAATTTCCAATTTTTTCTAAAAATTTTTTTTTTTCTAAAGATTCTGAAAGCGTGATTAAATCTATTGGTTTTTGAGAATTTATTAAAATTTCCATTTCTTGAAAGATTATTTGATGTGAATAAATAAAGAAATCATTTTTTCTGATAATTTCAAATATTTCATCCCATTTTTCATTTTTTAACATTAATCCACCTAAAAGAGATTTTTCTGCTTCAATAGAGTTAGGTAGAATTTTTTTATTGTATTTTATTTTTTTTATAGACATAGTTAAACTTTCGCCATATATATTTGTATATAAAATTTTTTTTAGAATATTTTTTTTTGAAAAGGATTTAAATATTTTATAAATTGAAAATTTGTTTTTTATAATTTTTTCAAAATTTTTTTGTTTTATTTTTTTAAAAAAATAAACAAAATATATATTTTATGTCAATTCATATTAAATTAACAATAAATAAAAAATATTTTTTATTAATATGAACGAAAAAAATAAAATTTAAAAAATATTTTTTATACTTCAAATAGATAATATAATTATATTTATTTGAAATACAAGTTTTGCAATTTTTATATTTATTTTTATTATTACAGAGTGATTTAAAATTTATTGACGTTTTTTCTTTTTTTTTAAATTTTTATTTTTTTCAAGTTTTTATACAATATATGATATATAATTTAATAAAATATATTTTTTTTGAATAATATTTTGTGTGTTCAGTTAGGAGATTTTATTATGGCTAGTCGAGGAGTAAATAAAGTAATTTTAATAGGATATTTAGGGCAAAATCCTGATATTCGTTATATGACAAATGGTTCAGCGGTAGCAAATATTAATTTAGCTACTTCAGAAAATTGGAAAGATAAAAATACTGGTGAAGTTAAAGAAAAAACAGAATGGCATAAAGTAGTTTTATTTGGAAAATTAGCTGAAATTGCTGGTGAATATTTAAAAAAAGGTTCACAAGTATATATTGAGGGTTCTTTACAAACAAGAAGATGGAAAGATAAAAATAATTTTGAAAGATATACGACAGAAATAATAGTAAATATTAATGGTTCTATGCAAATGTTAGGTTCTCGACAAAATAATTTAAGTGTAAAAAAAGAGAATTTCACAAAACCTGTGAATAATACTTTTTCAAAAAAGAAGGATTCTTTTGAAGATGATAAAAAAATTTTACTACATGATGATACAAATATGGATTTTGAAGATGAAATTCCATTTTAAAAAAGAAAAATTATTTAAAAATTTTTAATAAACATTTTTAAAAATTTTTTTAGAGATAAAATTATATTTTTCATTTTTTATAAATCAATATATTTTCTTATTTTTTTTATAAGAATTTTATAAAATAAATTTAAATGAGATATAAAAGGAGCATGATTTGCATGATTTATAATAATAGAGTTTTCATTTTTTAAAATTTTATCTACATAATATTTAACATCTTTTTGTACTATTATATCAAATTTTCCATATATTCTAAAAATTGGAATATGTATTTTTTTAATTAAATTTCGAGTATCTAGTTTTATTAAAATTTTTGTATTAAAATTTATTGATTGAGGATTGTTATTTGAAGAATTGATAATTTTTTTATATAAAATTTTAATATTTTTTTTATTTAAATTTTGTAATTTTAAAAAATTTTTTATCGTTTGAAAATAATTATTGTTAAGCTCATTTTTTAATTTTTTTATTTTATTTAAATTTAGCCCAATCCATGATTTTTTTTTTATAAAACATGGAGAAGACGAAATTGTCACTAGTAATTTTATTTTTTCTTGTATTTTTAAAGTGAGTAGAGTAGCTATTATACCACCTATAGACCATCCTATTAATATAGAATTTTTTGGTATTGAAATAATTGTATTATTAATAAAATTTTGAAGTTCTAAATAAAAATTTTTATTTTTTTTTGGTATGTGTAAATTTATTGTATGTACATTAAAGTGTTTTTTTAATTTTTTTTTTAGATAAAACCAAATTTTTTTATTAAATCCTAGACCATGTATTAATATTACAGTAAATTTTTTTATCATAATTTATTAAATTTTTATTTTTTTTTAGTAAATTTAATTTTATTGTATAAATTTTTTTATCTTTTTTAAAGAAATTTTATAATTAAAATATATATTTAATTTTATTTTTAAGATAAAATTAATTTATTGTTAATTTGCACGTAAGTAATAAAAATTATGATTAAAATATCTAAAAATGCACAAGAATATATTTCTAGATTACTTTATAAAAAAAAAAATATACATGTCAGAATTTTTATTAAAAATTTTGGAAAAGAGGATGCTTCTTGTCATATGGAATATGTTCATATTGATGATGTTCTTACTCAGGAAAAAGAAATTAAATTTAGTAATTTTAATATATATATTAATAAAAGAGATTTACCATATTTAAAGAAATCTGAAATAAAATTAGTCAAAAGTGATTTAAATTTTGAGTTAATGTTAAATGCTCCTGATTTGAAAAAAACTTTTCAAAAGAATGATTATTCTTTGCAAGAAGAAATTAATTCTTTTATTGAATTACATATTAATCCATTTCTTTTTTCACATGGTGGAAAAGTTGTGTTAATAGAAGTGAACAAAAAAAATCAAGCTATGATTGAATTTCAGGGAGGTTGTAATGGTTGTTCTATGGTGAGTACAACTTTAAAGGATATGGTAGAGAAACGTTTATTAAATAATTTTAAAAAATTAACAAAAGTTATTGATGTAACTAAGCATATACATGATATTCATTCTTATTATTAATTTTTTTTTTAAAAATATCAGTATTGATAAAATTTTTTTTCAATTTATTATTTAGAGAGATTTTGTAAATCTTATTACAAGTAATTTTTTTTTTAATAGTTTTTCGTATTCTTTGAATATTATTTCTATAATGTATTTTAAGATCATAATATCTTCATAAGAAAGTATTATGTGAAATGTGAAATTTTTGGATACATTATTATAATTTGAAAATTTTATGTCATTTAAAAGAGAAAAATTTGCTTTAATGAAAAAGATAATTTTAGATCAAAAAGATATTTCTAAAATTAAGAGAAGACGAACATTTGCCATTATTTCTCATCCTGATTCAGGAAAAACAACTATTACAGAAAAATTTTTATTATTAGGTAAAGTTATTCATCAAACAGGAATTATAAAACCAAAAAGATTTAAAAAATATACAAAATCAGATTGGATGGACATTGAAAGACAAAGAGGAATTTCTATAAATACTTCTGTTATGAGTTTTTCTTATTTAGGATATCATATAAATTTATTAGATACACCAGGTCATGAAGATTTTTCAGAAGATACATATAGAGTTTTAACTGCAGTAGATTGTTGTTTGATTATCATAGATGGTTCTAAAAGTGTTGAATCTAGAACAGAAAAATTAATGAAAGTTGCACGTATTAAAAAAATTCCCATAATAACGTTTATTAATAAAATAGATAGAAATACCTATAATTATATTAAAATTTTAGATGATATTGAAAGAAAATTAAAAATTTTTTGTGTTCCAATAAATTGGCCTATTGGTTGCGGAAAACTCTTTAAAGGAATTTATGATATTTATACTAATAAAATTTCTTTATTTACGCAAAATTCTTTAATAAAAGTAATTAAAAAAAATATTTTTTTAAATCATAATGATTTTTTTTTAAGAAAGTATTTAGAAAAGAATGAAATATTACAGTTGTTAGAAGATTTAGAGTTAATTCAATCTTGTTATAATTCATTTAATAAAAGAAAATTTTTGCAAGGAAAAGAAACGCCTTTGTTTTTTGGAAGCGCATTAAATAATTTTGGGATTAAAAATATTTTAAATAAAATAGTTTTATGGGCTCCTTATCCAAAAATTAGGAATAGTTTGACCAGAAAAGTTTTTTCTATTGAGAAGTATTTTTCAGGTTTTGTTTTTAAAATACAAGCAAATATGAATCCTAAGCATCATGATAGAATTGCTTTTATTAGAATAGTTTCTGGAAAATATACAGAAGGAATGAAATTTTATCATGTTAGAACAAAAAAAATTAAAATTATTAAAAATGCAGTAAATTTTATTGCAGGAGAAAGGTGTTTAATTAAAAAAGCGTATCCTGGAGATATTATTGGAATACATCATATGGGAGATATTAAAATTGGAGATACTTTTACAGAAGGTGAATTAATTAATTTTATTGAAGTTCCGAAGTTTGCTCCAGAATATTTTAAAATTATTTATTTGAAAGATTCTTTTCAGCAAAAAAAATTATTACGTGGGTTAAAGCAATTATCAGAAGAAGGGGTGATTAGTTTTTTTCAAACTTTTATAGATCGTTCTTTAATTTTAGGTGTTATAGGAAAATTACAATTTGATATTGTTTTAGAAAGATTAAAAATAGAATATCATGTTGTAGCAAAATATAGAAAAACAGATATATCTATTATTCGATGGATTTCTAGTACGAATAAAAAAGCATTTGAGATATTTAAAAAAGAAAATGATTTATTTTTAGCTTATGATAATGATAATGAAATAATTTTTTTTACGACCAATATTTTTAAATTAAATTTAATTAAATCTCAATATAAAGATATATATTTTTCAGAAATGAAGAGATTTTAAAAAAAATAAAATTATATTTTTGAATTTTTAAAAATTTTTAAGAGAACAGTGAATTCAGAAAGTTATTTTGTTTAATACATGTTTTTTATTTTTTATTTTTTAATATTATTTGTATGAATTTATAATTCATTTAATTATTGTAAAGATGAAGATTTTTTATAATTATTAAAATTCTATAAAATTCATATTATTTAAGATAAATATTTGAAATAAAATTTTTCCATGTTGTTATAAATAATAAAATTATTTTTTTTAAAGTATATTTTTCTTAAAAAAATTTAAATTTTTTAATGAATTGAATTATTTCATATGCAATAAATATTAATTTAAAATAAATATTTTTTATTTATAAAAAATACTTTTATTTAAAAAAAAATATTAATTTTGTTAGAGAATACTTTTTTTTTTAAAATATATAATATAAGAATATTTTTTAATGATTTCCATAATTTTAAAAATTTTAATTTTGTATAAAGTTATTTGAGTAAGTTTAAAAAAAATATTTTTATTAAAAATTATTTTATGTGTATTAGTATTATAAGTATAATTATGTTATATATAAATTTTCAAAAATTTTATTCTATAAACTAATATATCAAAAAATTTTTTTAGATTGAAATATATAAATAAAAATTTTTTGTATACTTAATATGAAAATTAATATAATATGATGAATTTTTAAGATGAACTTTTTAATATTCTAGAAAAAATAAAATGTTATATCATGTACTTATAAATTATTGTATTATCAATATATATTTATTTAAGAAATAAGAATAAATATAATGTAAAAATGATGAGTTTATGAAGTGTTTTGAGGTTTAAAAAAGTTTTTCATATTAGAAGTTAAATGATTGAATTCAATTTATGAATAATTTTTTTTATAATAAAAATTATTTTTATATATTTTTTTATTTTTAATTTTAAATTATATTAAAAAAATCTTTTTATTTTTTTTTAAGATATATATTTAATATTTCTTTTATCAGAAAATTAAAAAATTTTTTATTATTTTAAATATTTTACAAATAGATTAGAAAATTTTTATTTTTTTATATATTTTAGATTCTTAAAAAATTTTCAGTTGAGATATATTAACATGTATTTTTTTTTACTTACTTTTAGTAAGTAAAGATTATTTTCATGATATAAGAAAAGGTTTAGAGTATTATAGTTAAACTGTTCGAAATTATAATTGAAATATTATTTTTTTTTTTTTTTATTTTTGGTGGTGAGAAAGGGATTCGAACCCTTGATACGCTTTGTGCGTATACATGCTTTCCAGGCATGCTCCTTAAGCCACTCGGACATCTCACCTTTTTTGTAGTACTTTTACTCAGTTTAATAAAAAAATATAAAACGTCAAGAGCTTTATTGCAAATCTTTAATATTTTTATATAAAAATATTATAAAATGATTAATTTAATAAAATTTAAACATATACATTATTATATATTTATATTTATATGTAAAAAATATTTTATATTTTTGAAGTCAATTTTTTTAATAATATTAATTTTTTATATAAATTTTTTAAAATTTATATTTTTTATTACAAATTTATTCATTTATTTAACTTTTTTATATTATTATATTCATATGAAAAAAAATAAAAATTTATTTTTAATAGGTCCTATGGGTGCTGGAAAAAGTACAATAGGTAAATATTTATCAAAAAATCTTCAGATGAAATTTTATGATTCTGATCAGGAAATTGAAAAAAGAACTGGTGCTGATATAAATTGGGTTTTTGATATTGAAGGAGAGTCTGGTTTTAGAAAGAGAGAGACAAAAATTATTTCTGAATTAACTAAAAAAAAGGGAATTGTTTTAGCTACTGGGGGAGGATCTATACTTTCAAGTGAAAATCGAAAATTTTTATCTGCTCGTGGAATAGTTATTTATTTAAATATAACTATTGAAAAACAATTATTAAGAACTAGAAAAGATAAAAATAGACCTTTATTACAAAATAAAGATTCTTTAAAATCTACTTTAGAGAAATTAGCAAAAGAACGAAATTATTTATATAAAAAAATTTCTGACATTATAATTAATGCAGATAATTATAGCGCAAAAACTATTGTACAAAATATTATTAAATCGTTAAATTTATGATTTTCTTTTATTTTAAAATTACTTTTTATAAGATCATATTATGATAAAAAAAATTTCTGTTTCTCTAAAAAAAAAAAGTTATTCGATAATTATTGGTTTTAAAATATTTAAAAAATCAGATTTCTTATTTTATTTTTCTAAGAATAAACGATATTTTTTAATTACAAATAATACATTGTTATCTATATGGGCAAAAAAAATTTTACAAATTTTCAAAAAAAATAATATTAATATTGATATTATTGTAATATCTGACGGAGAAATATATAAGAAAATTGAACAAGTAGATTATATTATAAAAGAATTATTGAAAAAAAATTGTAGTCGAAATGATGTTTTAGTAGCTTTTGGAGGAGGAGTAATTGGAGATATTACTGGTTTTGTAGCTTCTATTTATCAAAGAGGTATTAGTTTTATTCAAATTCCAACAACTTTGCTTGCTCAAGTAGATGCATCTATTGGAGGAAAAACTGGTGTCAATCATGCATTAGGGAAAAATATGATTGGTACTTTTTGGCAACCTAAAGTGGTGATTATTGATTTGTTTTTTTTATCTACTTTATCAAAAAGAGAATTATTGTCTGGATTTTCAGAAGTTATTAAATATGCTATTAGTTTTGATAAAAAATTTTTTATATGGTTAGAAAAGACATTTTTTAGATTAATTAATTTAGAGAAAAAAAGCTTATTATATTGCGTGAAAAAATGTTGTAAAATAAAAGCAAAAATTGTTTCTTTAGATGAGAAAGAAAAGAATTTGAGGGCATTATTGAATTTTGGTCACACTTATGGTCATGCGATCGAATCATGTACTAATTATAAAAATTTTTTACATGGAGAAGCAATTTCTATAGGAATGATTTTATCTGCACGCACTGCTGAAATTTTAGGTATATTAGAAATTTCTCAAGTGAAGAAAATAATTTCTTTATTGAATAAATTTCAATTGCCAATTTTTTTTCCTAAAAAAATTCCTTTATTAAATTATATTTCATATATGAAACGAGATAAAAAAAATTCTTACGGAAAAATAAAATTGATTTTACCATTTAAAATTGGATTAGTAAAAATATATGATAATATCAAAGAAGAAGTTATTTTATCATCAATAAAAAATTCTTTTGAAAAAATATAATTTTTTTATGAAAATAATGTTTTTTTTCTTCCATTTTTTGGTTATAACATATGAAAAAAATACTTTTAGCTCCTTCGATTTTATCAGCAAATTTTTCTATTTTAGGAAAAGAAATAAAAAATGTTTTAGATGCAGGAGCAGATATAATTCATTTTGATGTTATGGATAATCATTATGTTCCAAATTTAACATTTGGTCCAATGGTTTTAGAATCTATTAGGAAATTTAATATTTCTTGTCCTATTGATGTTCATATTATGGCTAAACCTGTAGATACATTAATTCCTTTGTTTGCAAAAGCAGGCGCAACATTTATTACAATTCATCCTGAATCTACTTATCATTTAAATAGAACTTTAGATCTTATTAAAGATTACGGTTGTAAAGTGGGAATAGCATTGAATCCTACTTCTTCTATTGATGTTTTAGATTATATTATAGAAAAATTAGATTTAATTTTAGTTATGTCTGTAGATCCTGGATATCCTAAACAGAAATTTATTTTTAATGTTGTAAAAAAAATTTCTAAAATTAAAAAAAAAATTCGTTTGAGTAAACGAGAAATATATGTTTCTGTTGATGGAGGAGTGAAAATGTGTCATATATACTCTTTATTAAAAGCAGGAACTGATATTTTTGTTATGGGATCGTATATTTTTAGAAATTCAAATTATCAATTTGTTATTAAAAAAATTAGAGAGAAGATAAATAGTTTTTATATAAAGAAATAAATATCGAAAGATATTGTATTATAATTGAGAATTTACAAACTAATGAATAAAAAAAAAACAGTTTTTAGTGCTATGCAACCTTCAGGAAATTTAACAATAGGAAATTATATTAGCGTTTTACGACATTGGAAAGGTTTGCAAAAAAAATATAAATGTATTTTTTGTATAGCAGATTTACATTCTTTAACCTCTGTTACAAGTAATAAAAATTGTTCATCTATAAAAAAATCTATTTTAGATACTTTAGCATTATATTTAT